>NZ_JARXHW010000088.1:0-7281 GCF_031127805.1 Thalassobacterium maritimum
TTGGACGTTCGATGTTGGACGTTCCTCGCTGTTGCAGGCGGAAACTCCAAATGTCCGCTGCGGAAACCGAGGCTGAAGCACTCGGCTACGTAAGACGCGACATCGAACGCTGAACGTTGAATGGAGCTTAGGCGGTAGAACGTAGCGGGGGCTCTTTAGATCCCGTTTTGCTTCGCTGAAGCATTCGAGTTTTTTGAGTGTCGGGAGTCTCGACGAGGCGTCCTGATCGCGCCCGGGATGAAAGTCCCATTCGATGTTGAACGTTGGACGTTCGATGTTCAATATTCTTGGTATGACTGATCTGCTCAAAGTCTCCGACCTACGAATCGCTTTTCACTCGCGTGGCGAGACCAACGAAGTGGTGCACGGCATCGACTTTACGGTGCAGGCAGGCGGGCAGACGGTGGCCATTTTAGGCGAGAGCGGTAGCGGCAAGAGTGTTAGCTGCATGGCATTGACTCAACTTTTACCGACGGCGCCTAGTTGCACGGTGAGCGGGGGGATTTTGTTTAAGGGCCAAGATGTGCTGCAGATGAATGCCGACGCGATTCGTCAGGTGCGTGGCCGGGGGATCGCTTATATTTTCCAAGAAGCTTCTTCTTCGCTGAATCCTGTTTTCACTGTCGGCTATCAAATCGCGGAGGCGGTCAAACTCCATCGTCCAGATCTTGAAGATGTCAAGGGGCGTGTCGTGGAGTTACTAGAGTTGGTCGGAATTCGCGATGCCGCCAAGCGCTACAAGGCGTATCCGCATGAAATGAGCGGCGGCATGCAGCAACGCGTGATGATCGCTATGGCGCTCGCCTGCGAGCCAGATCTATTGGTGGCGGATGAGCCCACCACCGCGCTTGATGTGACGATTCAAGCGCAGATTATGCAGCTGCTACGTGAATTGCGGGCGAAGCTCGGCATGAGTATCATATTGATCACTCACAACTTCGGCATCGTCAAAGGCTTCGCCGACGAAGTGATCGTGATGTATCGTGGTGACATCGTCGAGCAGGGCGCCGTGGATGCGGTCTTGAGCGATCCGCAGCACCCTTATACCAAGGCTCTGATCGCCTGTATTCCGAAGCTTGGACAAAAGCAGCACCGCTTGACGACGATTGAAAAAGAAATGGCGTAGCGCGTGGCGCGCGCAGTGGGGAGTGGAGCCTGCCTTTGTTTGGCTGGAGCGCGTGCAAGTTGGGCAGACCGGCGTCCGCGAGCGGACACGCCACCATGTTCAGCTGTGCGTCACCGGGAGGAATCGTTGTCTACTTAAGGAATTTCCCGATCTCGGGGATCGGTTTGGCGCGCTGGCCGCTCTCTAGTCGCTCGATATACATGTCGGGCTTGAGGTCGTCGGGCTGGTGCTCGTCTTCGAACTCGTCGTCTTCAATGGGGATCAGTTCATCGAAGTAGAGCGAAACGCGGCGTGGTTCGGGATCGAGCACTTCAGCGGGATTGCTGACGCGACCTTTTTTCACCATGATGAAGCGGGCCGGGTTACAGGCCTTTTTATACGAGGTTTCGAAATCTTTGACCCACTTGTTGCCAGCTTCTTCGCGGCGGTTGAGTAAGACGACGTCTGAGAAGTGGATGCAGGCGTCAAACCAGGCCTTGGCGACGGTCTGCTCGGAGAGAAAGTGGCAGTGCACCACCGTGAGCACGCGCGCGATTTGGCAATGATTGTGGTCAGTCCACGCTTTGATGGCTTCCGCACAGTCGGCGGGATCGCTGAGTCCGGGCGCTAAGAAAATGATCTTTTCGGGCGCGGCGGTTATTTTGCCATGGGTGACTTTGCTGTCTTTGAGCTTCCAGCTCACGACATTGACGTTGTCCAGTGCTTCGATCTGCTCGTCGTGCGTGCAGGCCGCTTCGCCTTCGGGGCGGAAGTAGAGCACTTGCTCGCTGTTAGGAATGCCACCTTCGATCAGGTCGAAAATGACTTCGCGGCGCCCTGAGTTCGGGATGCCAAGGACTAAATAAACGAGTGGTGCTGCGTCGGACATATTGCGGGCTGTGGACTTGAGAGCTGAAACCAGAGAGCTGGGACTAGAGGACTTTTATTTGCTTTCGAAATCGAAGCTTTGGCATTGCGCTTTGTGGCGCATCCAGTGGTCGACAAGGACCAGTGCGGCCATCGACTCGACGATTGGTACGGCGCGTGGCACGACGCAGGGGTCGTGGCGACCGCGGCCCATGAGCTCGGTTTCCTTGCCGTCCTTGTCGACAGTGGCCTGCTTTTGAATGAGGGTCGCAGTCGGTTTGAAGGCGATGCGAAAGACGAGTTCTTCGCCATTGCTGATGCCGCCTTGCACACCGCCGGAGCGGTTGGTGGCGGTGCCGACTTTGCCATCTTTATTGATGAAAATGTCGTTGTGCTCGGAGCCCTGCATGCGAGAGCCGTCGAAGCCGCTGCCGATTTCGAAGCCCTTAGTTGCGGGGATGGAGAGCATGGCTTTGGCCATGTCAGCTTCGAGACGGTCAAAGACAGGCACGCCGAGGCCGACGGGCAGGTTGCGGACCCGGCATTCAATGATGCCGCCGACGGAGTCGCCTTCGTTGCGCATGGCTTTGATGCGCTCGACCATTAGTTCGGCTGTCGCGGGGTGAGGGCAGCGCACGGGGCTGGCTTCGACTTCTTCGAGGCTTGGGAAATGTTCCAGCGCGGGCATTTCGATGTCGTGCACGCGGGTGATGTAAGCGCGCACTTCGATGTCGCCCGCGAGCTTGAGGACCTTCTTGGCGATGGCCCCCGCGGCCACACGACCGATGGTTTCGCGGGCTGAGGAGCGTCCGCCGCCTTCATGGTTGCGAATGCCAAATTTGGTTTGGTAGGTGAAGTCCGCGTGTGAGGGGCGGAACTTATCCTTCATTTCCGCGTAGGCGGAGGGGCGGTGGTCACCATTGGGCACGTAGATGCCAATCGGAGTGCCCGTTGTTTGACCTTCGTAGATGCCGGATACGATCTCTGCGGTGTCGCTTTCCTTGCGCGGGGTGGTGATTTCACTCTGTCCTGGACGGCGACGATCGAGTTCGAATTGTATTTCTTCGACCGATAGAGGCAGACGCGGCGGGCAGCCGTCGATTACAACGCCGATGCCTCCGCCGTGGCTCTCGCCCCAAGTGGAAATACGAAATAGTGTGCCAAAAGAATTACCCATACGGGGTGCATGCAAAGGCCACAGCCGCCGAAGTCAATCCTGCCGCGCAGCCTGTGGATGGAAAGTGTTTAGAGCTAGCTCGCCTAAAGTCTATGGCGTGCCCCACTACAGGTCGGCCGTGCTCATATCACCACCTGCGGGGTCCACCAACTTGTTGGCGATGGCCCAACGTGTAAGTGCGGCGACGTCGTGCAGGTCGAGTTTCTTCATGATATTGGTGCGGTGCGTGTCTGCGGTGCGTACGCTCATTCCCAATTTGGCGGCGATTTCTTTATTGCTGTAACTTTCAGCGATCAATTGTACGATTTCACGCTCACGAGTGGTGAGCGATTCCAGCGAATCATCTTGGCCGCCGCTCACCATCAGCTCTCGCATCACATCGACCACGCGTGGGCTAAAGTAGGAGCGACCGTCGGAGACTAGGTCGATTGCTTTCTCTAGCTCCGCCAAGCCCGCGTCTTTTTCGATGTAGCCAGTCACTCCGGACTTTAGTAGGCGATTGACCATTGAGTTGGAGGACGCGGCGGAAAAGACCAAAATATTGATTTTAGGGTTCTTCGCTTTTAAGCGGCGCAGCACTTCGCTACCGTTTAGGTTGGGCAGCATGATGTCGAGGATTACCAAGTCAGGTGCGTGTTCGAGGCAAAGTTCGTAGCCCTCGGCACCATCGCCCGATTGCGCTATGACTTCCATTCCTGCATAGCTTTCAACCAGCTGACATATGAGGTCGCGCATGATTGTTTGGTCTTCGATGACAATTACTTTTTTCATTTCAATATTAAGGTCGGAAACGCGTTTCGTGCCGGGCGAAGGGGCATCTAATAGCTGGGACATGATGATGGAAATATTAAAGTTTAAGGAAATTCTCTTTGAACTGGAAGTTCAGAGGCGTATGGGGCGCCGCGGATCGGATGCATGTTTGATCTAGGGCGACGTATGTAACTCAGATACAATTATCTAGGTGCTTTTCGCAGCCTTTTTTGTCAAGTGGGATAGCTTTCGGTTCCCATATTTACAAGGCATTCACATTTTGGGGGGTGGATTTCAGAGCAAGGTGAATTTTTGATCCATTGTAAAAAAATGCACAGAGTCAGTCGCATACGGAAATTACATTTCTGTCATAAACTAGAATGTCTTCGATGATTTTGGAACTAGTCTTGCTAACTACGAATGTTTCCCCTCAAAAAATGAAAAAGCGAAATATTGTAGTATCACCATTATTGCTCCTCTTGAATGCCTCCGTAGCGCTTGTTGCGGAGGAGGCTCCGGTTGTATTACCTGAGGCTCCACTCGCGGCTGAGGCCGCGGCAGAAACTGAGACTCCGGCTGGGGTTGAGAGTACGGCGCTTGAGTTGCAAGCGCCCGAAGAAGAGGCGGAGCAGGTCATACGTGTCGTCGGCACACGGGTGAAGCAGATCGACTATGAAACGACGACGCCGACGGTGATCTATGATAGCGAAGAGATCTCCCGCACAGGCTATGCGACTTTGGGGGATTTCGTTAAAAACCTGCCCTTCAATTCAGGCGCGACTATCACCGCTGAGGGCTCGGCACTACTCTCCGCGCCAGGTTTAAATAGTTTTAATTTCCGTGGTTTAGGAAATAATAATACGCTCGTTCTTATCAATGGACGGCGAGCTGCTCCAGCAGGGGCGGGCGGTTTTAATGGCTTTCAACAGGTCTTCGACTTCAACAGTGTTCCAAACGACATGATTGAGTCGGTCCAGATTCTAAAAGATGGCGGCTCTGCGATCTATGGCTCCGATGCGGTGGCTGGTGTGATTGATATCCAATTGAAGGAAAATTTTGATGGTGTTTCCACCACCACCAGCTACGGCGATAGCACGGGGGATGGGGATATGAGCGAAAAGAAGTTTTCTGTCATCATGGGGCGCACGGAAAAGAACTGGTCTTTCATTTTTCAAGCAGACATTCGCCAGCAGAATGGTTCGACACTCTCTGAATACCCACTCAGCGCGAGCACCGATCAAACTGCCAACGGAGGCTTCGATTTACGGAGCACTGCCAACTGGCCGGCGAATTTGACCATTGGCGCGCAATCCTTTGGTGTGCCTGGTAATCAACTGATTAGTGATCCCAGCTTAATCACAGGAACAGTGGCGCCAAATGTGACTAATCTGTATGATCCTGCGTCTGAAGAGGATCTGATGGGGGAAGTGCTCACCGGTGGCTTTTATGCGCGGGGGAAATATGAATTCAATCGTCAGTTGTATGCTTTTGCAGAAACTTCGTATCGGTATTTTACGATCTCCCAAGAGGCGGCTCCCGTGCCACTTCGCAGTTATTTAGAAAATGGAGATGGCCCCAACGGGGAACTCAATATACCCGCCGAGAATCCTTATAATCCACTTGGAAATGCGGCTGCTTTTGGGGCGGGCGTCGATTATAATCAGGATATTGGGATTTTCGAAGGTCGACTCGTCGAGTTGGGGAATCGTGAAATTTCCAGTGACCTGCAGTATTTTCGTGAAGTTGCCGGTATCGGTGGCGAGATCCGGGCCAGCTCATGGTCATGGGAAGTGGCAGGCACTTACTCGCTCAGCCTGTCTGATTTTGAAACCAAGAACATGTCGATTGATCAACGTGTGCAAGAGGCTCTGAATGGCACGGCGCCTGGGCTCACGGGCACTTACTTGAATCTTTTTGGCAGCAACGACCCCGATCTAATTGAGTATTTACGCTATGATGACCAATCGGATGGCTCTTTTCAGTCTGCGGGGCTGGATATGAACGCCTCTGGCGAAATTTTCGATCTGCCTGCGGGCCCCGTTCAGTTGGCCTTTGGTTTAGAACTTCGCAACGACCTGTTTAAGGAGAATCGCAATGCATATCAGGAGGCGGGACAGGTCATCGGCGGCAATGAACTTCTGTCTGTGAATGCCGATCGCACGGTAATTTCTGGCTACTTTGAGACCTTGTGGCAACTCACGACCACCACCGAATTGCAGCTTGCCGGGCGGATTGACCACTACTCCGATTTCGGTTTTTCGGCGACTCCCAAGTTCGGTATTAAGCAGCGAGTCGGGGACAATATCATATTGCGCGCCTCGTATGGACAGTCCTTTTTGGCGCCCAATCTCGCCTATTTGGAGGCACCCGCAGTGACGACGTATACCACGCCGCTCTTAGACCCCGAGCGGCCATTAGATTCGCCGACTTCTTTCAAGGAAGTGACTGGGGGTAATTCGGACTTGGACCCTGAAACGACGGAGACTTTTTATGCCGGCATCCAGTTTGAGCCAGGAGGCGCTTTTGAGGGCTTACGCTTGGCTGCCGATTATTTTCAATTCAATCGCGAGGATTTGCTGAATAAGCCGACTGCGGCAACCATCATTGCCAACGAGAGCCTATATCCCGGAGCCATCGAGCGCGATGCGCCTTCAGGGGGCACTCCAGGTAAAATTTTAGCGGTGAATACCCAATGGCAGAATGTGGATTCTCAAACCTATCGCGGAATTGACGTCTACGGTGATTATCTCTGCGACCTCGGGAGTGCGGGGCAGCTCTCTTTTAATGTCTACGTCACTTATTTGATGGAGCTAGAGTTAGGCTCTGGTGACAGCACGACTGATTTTGCTGGCGAGTATGGGAGTCCCGAGTGGCGGGGGAATGCCGGCGTGACCTATTTCTACGAGGACTGGATGGTCTCCGCGAATATGAACTATATCGGCGAGTATGCACATCAATTTGATACTGGGACAGAGCCAGTCATCGACGAAGACATTCGATATAATCTGACGGTTTCGTATGCGGGGTTCTGGGATTCAACGATTTCAGTTTCGATCTTGAATTTAACCGACGAGGAGCCCCCATTTGACGACAGTTCCACCGCCGGCTATAACCGATCTGTCAATAGTGGTCAGGGCCGCTTCTTTCGTGTCTCACTGACTAAAAACTGGTAGTTCTGAGGATACGTGTGACTGTAGCCTCGGTTCTCTGAACCGGGGGTAGCGGTTTGGCGGGAATGTGCTGCCTATTTCAACGCGAGCCCCAAAACAGAGTTTTGAGGATACGTCTGATTGTAGATGCTATGTGCCGATCTCTCCTAGATCAGGCTTTGAATCATTCTGATCTTATGGAGACTAAACAGGCCCGGGTGACGGACACCCGA
>NZ_JARXHW010000089.1:0-7016 GCF_031127805.1 Thalassobacterium maritimum
CGCATCCAAGAACAATACATACCAACGGCCTTTACGTAAGCTTTTTGGTTGACTTTTTTTACTCGTATTATGCCCTTAAGTCCGTGCCATTCGGGTCATGTCGTTACCTTTACAATTACTATTATTTAATAAGTCATAAATCTTCAGGAGTAGCTCCCCTCTCCGGATGCAACTGGAATCGAGGCTAGAGCACTCAACTACGGGTATTGGACAGATAACCATGGCGAGTCACACATGGCACCACCACGCATTCTAACATTATTTATGCGTTCCACTCATCAACAGAGCTCCGCAGACTCTTTGTGGTAGCGGCTGACACGACTATTCGCGGAGTTTGGCGTCCCCATAATAAGTCGCTCCGCTAGCCAAGCATTTGGCTCCAGCAAGCGCTTGCGAAGATACTACGTTAAGGCACACGACTGATAAAGTTTTTTGCTGACTGGCATAACTCTGGCATGAGGCCGATGCGGTTATCCGTCCGGAAAAGATGTGGCTGTTGTTGGGGAAGAAATTCATCGCAGTCATCCAAAATGATGTAAGATTAGATGCAGCACCGCTTGCGGATCAATATCTGCCGACAAGGCATCTGCCCTACCCGAATCACCCGGCTACGGACTCCAAGGCAAGAAACTAGCCGCCTATTTGAAGCAGCTTGAAGGAACCCTTGCCGATGAGGATAATAAGGCTTAGGATCTAACCATGGCTTACGGAGCGACATGCCCCCGGTCGAAGACTCCCAAGGAGTCTTTAATCTGATCATGAAGTGCCGGTCGACACGACTAGCTTCGCATCGCGACAAGCCACTCTTGAAGAAGAAGTATCAAACTCTGATTCAACTCGTTGCCATGTCAGCCGCCTCGATCTTATCGATAATCGCGAGCAGTTGCTTCCAATCCTCTGCAGCGATCTTATCTGACCACTCCTCGACAGTCTTCTGGTATTGGTTCAAATGTTTAGAGCGATCAGTCGAAAGCGGTTCCCGCGTCCGCTACAGGACAGCAAGCACACGTCTCATCCTATTGTATAACCTAGAATCAAGCAGTCGAACGACGACATTTATTAAATATTGACGAACGGCTACATTTTAGGGATGTTGATGATCAGCGACATTCTATCGGGATTGCATTATGAACATCATCAGCGTCAAAGACCTTGCGAGCCTGGTTAAACAGGAGCGGAAAAACCGCGGTTGGACTCAGGTTCAATTGGCAGAGCGCTCTGGTGTGAGCCGAGACTGGATCATTGCCTTAGAGCAAGCCAAACCAAGCATCGAACTGGCGCTGGTTTTACGCACATTGAAAGCATTGAACCTGCCACTCGCAATCAACCAGCCGAGTCAGTCAGTTCAAGACGGGATCGACTTGAACGATATCCTCAATCAAACGAGGCAGCGAGATAACGAATCATCATGAATACGGAAAGCCTCAGCGTCATTGCCAATCAGCAAAAGCTTGGCACGGTGAATTACCACAAAAACCGACTGAGCTTTCGCTATGCGCCGGAATGGCAAGTTTCCAGCCGTGCCTTCCCTCTCTCGGTCTCGATGCCGCTCCCACGGAATGAGATGAGCATCCACATGAAACAATCGAAGCTTTTCTCTGGGGACTGCTACCGGACAATCAAGCCGTGCTCGATCAATGGGGGAAACAGTTTCAGGTCTCCGCTCGTAATGTATTCCGACTCATCAAGCATGTTGGCGAAGACTGTGCAGGTGCCATCCAATTCATTACCGAAGCAGATGAGCAGGCCTTGCTCAATCAGCCCTACTGCGAGCAAGTGCAATGGCTCAGCGACTGCGAACTCAATGAACGCATTCACTTAGTCCTAACAAACCATGCCAGCCAGCGCATCTCTAGTGACCTCGGTCAATTCAGTCTAGCAGGTGCTCAGGCAAAAATAGCCCTCTACCGCTCTCCAACAACGGGTGCATGGGGCATCCCACGGGAAATGACGCCCACCACGCATATTCTCAAGCCCGCCCCGCCGAGCTTTCCGGGCTTTGTCGAAAACGAACACTTCTGCTTATCGCTCGCCGCAGATCTAGGCATCACCACCGCCCGCTCAAAAGTCATCCATGCAGACGATACGCCAGTGATTGTTGTCACACGCTACGATCGTCACCTGGCAGGTGATCAGTATATTCGCATCCATCAAGAAGACTTTTGCCAAGCTCGGGCGATCTTCCCGGACCTCAAATATCAAAGCGACGGAGGCCCGTCAGTCGCAGACATTGCCAATACGCTATGGGACGTCTCCACAGATGCCCTGACCGACATTCGCAGCTTCGCCGACGCCCTACTTCTGAATTTCCTAATTTGCGGAACAGACGCCCACGCCAAGAACTTTTCCCTACTGTTGGCCGGCAACAATCAAGTGCGTCTCGCACCACTCTACGATATCGCCAGTGCATTGCCTTACCCGCTTCAAATATCCCCACATAAAGCTAAGCTGGCGATGAAGATCGGTAGCGACTATCACATCAAAAAAATTCAGCCACGTCATTGGCAGGTCTGCGCAAAACAATTACGACTGCCTCCAGGGACTCTCATCGAACGGCTCCACGACATGACCCAACGATTAGAGACTGTAGCACCCGCCGTAGCCAATGATCTAAACAGACAAGGCCTCTCACATCCAATCGTGCAAATGCTATCAGAGTCCATCAGCAAACGAGCTAGTGAACTGCTTGCCCATTATTTCTAAAGTCGAAGCAACCTAAATGGGGTCGTTATATTTCCAATTAGTGCTGCAGCCGTCTTCATGATATAAACGTAAACAAGCGGCTGGAAGCACGCTTCTACTGTTCATTCAAAAGTGAAAAGGTTCGGTCAAAAGTTCGGCGAAAACACCCGACCGTATTCTTACATTATTGAAGGCCAACCCGGAATGGTCGCTTGCGAATGTAGCAGAAGAGCTAAAGGTGACCGTAAGAGGTATCGAGAAAGCCACCGCTAAATTAGTTGAGAGAAATAAATTGAAATACGTTGGACCACAAAAAGGCGGACACTGGGAGATATTAGAATAAGCAAAATAGGTAAACCAGAGCGCGTCACACAGAACCAAGTCATCGAGTTGTTCAGGATCATTGCTAACTGGCATAGTTCTGGTGTGAGGCCGATGCGGTTATCCGTCCGGAAAAGATGTGGCTGCTGTTGAGGGAGAAATGCATCGCAGTCATCCAAAATGATGTAACTGCCCTTTCTGTGATTGACGCCCCCCAACTAAGTGAACATTTGAATACATAAAATCAGCCCACTCTTGAGCATGAGCAAGGAAAAGAAAAATACGGATTCCAATCGCAATGAAAAACCAAACATTCGTTCTTCAGCTGCGGAATACCTAAGTTTTGTCGCCGCAGGCGGTGGCTCGGAAGAAGCCGTCGAAATGCGCTATGAGGATGAGAATATTTGGCTAACACAGAAGCTGATGGCAGAGCTCTACGGAGTCTCTGTCCCTGCGATCAACCTCGGCGAAGAAAGTGCTCACTCATACTTAGACTGTGAAAATTCTATGCTTTACTTAGGGTGAACTTTTGTTCACTCTCAAATTCATGGACAATTCATCCACAAATGACGAGGAAAACGACGTCATTGAGCGCGTTCTACATATTGCTCAATTACGGGCCGAGGTCGAGAAAGTTGCAGGCAGCCCGATCGTTGGGGAAGGTGGCGTCGGCGGGAATCTGGAAACTCAAGAGGCCTTTTGGGAGCACATTCACGCCTTTGAAACGGCACCCTTGATGTCGCTCAACGATGCGCTGCTGGAGCGGCGCGGTTTTCGTGCACTGCCGCTCGAACAACTCGCGACGGACGAGGCCCTACATACGGCCCTCTGGAAATTGCTACATGCCTTAGCTTCCATGCGCGTATTTTTTCATTGCAGCGATCACCTGTCCGACCGTGCGTTCTATTGCCTACTACTCAACGAAGTGCTCACAGCAGAGACTCAAATCATGCCCGATGGCTCAGAATGGAACTGCCGCTACGACATGACCGAATTCGCAAGCGAGGACGAGCCTGAGGCCAACGAAATCTACCTCAAATATTACGCCGACGATGCCGAGCGTGAATACTGGAACCACCAATTCCCCGACGACACGATGCCGGGCAAGGCCGAACGACCTTACGACCGCGATCGCTTCTTACCGATCCCTCCGGAAGAACAGGAATCGCATACTTAAACAAACCCACGCTCTAATCCCCGATCGAAACAATCGAAGCATCTGTCAAAGACCCACCATTTCCCCAATTTCTCAGTGCACCTTTATTTGGACGGCTTCCCTACCTTATTGCGGGCTTGAATTACCCCAGCACTGGGACCAGCGGCCTAAAGATTTAGGTCGCTCAGTGCACTTTGACCAATCCGGCTGCCACTGTCGGAAGATGTAAGCTATAAAAAATAACGAGCAATCAATAGTTTACCAGATATAGTCGGAAGCATTTAAGGCTTCACCTCGACTTCAATCCGGAAGAAATCAGCTTCTCGACTTGGTATCTTAGGAATGCGTGCACGCCAAATTTCCGTCTCTCCTTCGTCGGATAAGAACTCCATAAACGCACCCGCATCACTCCACGAATCCGGCGCTAAGCTTTGACTACGCACGACCGTGCTTTCGAGTAGATCTGTCCGACTCGCTTTCTGGAAATCGAAATAAAAATAATCGGCATCTACAGTAACCTGCATAAAGGGTCTATCTTGAACTAGTGGGTCGAGACCGAAGAAATATTCCAACTGTAATGGCAGCCCATCATTATCGTAGTCATAAGAGGCATTATAACCATTAGATCCTAAGTGATCATGCTCCCACTGATCGGGAATGCCATTACCATCCTGATCATCAGTATGTACATTCTGGCCATCCATGGTAAAGCTATACGCTTCTGTCGATGCGCCTTCATTCACGAGTGCAATGTAATAAGATTCTTCTGTCACCCAAGGCCACGACGTGCTGAAAAGACGATCATAAGCCCAGTTACTTTGCCAACTACTGTAAGCATCATCTGAACTTGTGGCTGAAGGAAAAGAGCCTTGTTCAATATAGAGCTTCACATCACTGGAATGTGATGCCTGATGCTTCCATCGAATCGCTTCAGCGGGCACCTCAACTCGATAGTATTGCGTCTCACCACTTTCAAGTGTCCCACTGACACTGCCCGCATAGAAATCAATCAAGTCTGGATCACTGAGCGTCGCTCCAGAAACATTTGAGCTAATCGAGAAGTTTGAATCAGTCGATGCCCTAAAGCCGATATAGTAACTGTGCCCTGGGCGCACTTGTGGTGCACGCAGCGCCACCGTGCCAGGAGATGTGTAATCTTCGTAAGTCCCTTGATTCTTGTTATCATCCACCCAACTATGAAAATAGGAACCCCAATAATAATCAACTACCCCTGGGGGGACGGAATCACGCAGATACATGGTCGCATTCCCCTGACTCAGCGTATAAGTGAGCTCCCAGTTTTCAGGAAGGTCCATTGGCACATCCACACGATAATAACGCCAGTCGCCACCTGCCATAACTTGATTGGATAAGCTGCCTCCATCAAAGGCTAGATCCTGAATACGACCTGTCGACAAGCGTAAGCGATAGCGTGCGTTGGTACCGCTGGCCGCCTCGACAGCTAAATAGTAGATACCTGCGGGCAATTGTTTCTCAACAAAGGCATCTTCAGCCACCCAATTTGCATACTGCGTCTGATCGTTTTCATTCAACTCATAGTCATTTGAAAACTCGTCGCCCGCCAGCAGGCCGCGACGAATGTATAGATCGGGATTGCCACTAATCGCATCTAATTGTACCCGGAAGAGCCCTTCATTTCCTTCTGGAATCGTCACAGCATAAAAGTGAAGTTGGTTCGCAGGAATATCAACCCCTTGGTCATTCGCTAGCGGAATACCAGACGCATCTATGCCACTATCCCCAAATTCAGGTGCCGACAAGCCTGGTGTGAGTGCCGCTTCGCCCTTAACTGGCATCGACCAAAAACGACGTATATCATTGGTAGTGATTGCGCGACTACTCAACACATACTCCGATGCAGTACTCGCACTGACCTCGATGTAATAAGTGCCCGGTGGAGCTTGCTGCGCGTCCAATAATAAAGTGTCATCACTGTCGCTATAGCTGATCACATTATAATTAATGGGTAAGACATCTGGGCTGACCTTAACAGTCGCATTACCCGAAATCTCCTCCAGCTCTAGGCTCCAGCCTAAGACAGTTTCGCCCTCAATCGTTGCGGGCACTTCCACCGCATAGAAGTTCTTTTCTCCCGAAGCGATCAAATCAGTATCCATATGGGAATGGCCATTCGTATTCTGCGAGGCATCCATATTCAACACAGTCGCAAAAATCGCTTCACTCGTCAGCGTGCCAATAGCGTTACCGCTCGCGGTGACTTGCGCGTACCAAGTCCCAGGAAGAAGATCGTAAGCCCCACCTTGATAGCCGTAGAAACGAGTTCCCAGATACAAGCGTTGTGACGAAGAACCGCTTTGGTAAGTTCTGTCAGAATCAAAGGGCAAGCGATCTTTTTGTACATTCACACTCGCTGAACCTGATGTCATGTTTAGTTCCAGCAGCCAACCGAGGAAGGCTTGGCCATTCACTGTCTCTGGAACTGTGACCTTGTAAAATTCCAGCTGACCACTTAGCAAATCAAAACTCGCCACATTAGAAGGCGCTCCAGTTAGCCGACTCGAAAAGCCCAAAGCATTGGATTCCTTCAACTCGATCTCAATCGCATACTGGCTGGCCTGTGCACCATCATGCAAAACCAAAGCGTATTCACCCGCGGCAGGATTACTGAGATTGATCGTGCCAGTATTACGAATATAATTCTGATATGACTGACCACCCGAAAAGCCATAGCCGTAACTGTAATTATCAGGCAATTGGCCGTCCGCAGTGCGCAAGCTCAAAGATGGCTCATAATCACTCCCAGTGTCCTTCGCAGTGATCGCCAACGCCAGTGTATCCGCAGGCACCGTGAAACGATAAAAGTCCACTTCACCAG
>NZ_JARXHW010000008.1:0-121740 GCF_031127805.1 Thalassobacterium maritimum
CGAGCTTAAAACAGCTCAGCTTGCCAAAGTACAGATTCATCTGCAATTAACTGAATTCAACTCACAACATATTCCCCGCACTTTTAATCACACCCGCTTTCGACAGATGACTAACTTTATTTATTGCTGCTGACAGTGTGCTTGGACAAATATTCTTTTAGCAAATAATTCGCCAATGCCTCAATGTCCTTAGGCAGGTTCTGAATGTCATTCCAGGCTCTTGGGCCATCGCTGAAGTTCCACGAGCCTTCAATCCATTTGCATTGGCCCGAGATTCGCTCGATCTCGTCCCGGAATGCCGCCTTGCTCAAGTCAGCATGGTCATCTGCGCGTTCTGTTATCGCGTCCATCAGGAAGCCCATCGAAACCATGCCAGCACCATGGGTTAGGCGGGATTTTGTCGGAGGGAGTTTCCAGGCAGTCGGGAAAGTGTCTGCTACTGCGCCCCAATACTTATTCAGTATCGTAACGATTCCATCGACATCAGGTTCGCCCGACTCGGTGTAGGTATAGTGCATTAGCGTTCCGTCGCTGAGAGAGTGCTCTAGTAGCTTTAATACGGAGTTGTAGGAGATATTGGCATCGGGGTTCCGATTCGTGGGGGTCTTGATGCGGCCAGCGAAAGGAGAAGGCCCATCGCTATCGACGGGGTAGTTGAGACGTGTGACAATCTGTGCTGGCAGTTTGCGTTTTTCCAACGGGAGAGCGAGGCGAGTATTAGTCGAAGGTAGGAGTTCGTAGATGAGATCCTTCGGCAATGGCTTGGTCGAGTTCACCAATATGAACTGTTCACGTTGCTCTTCTTGGTTGGCAACAAATGCAACGACGGAAACCGGGAAGGACTCTACTGATGAGTCGCGAATCGCAGCTGTGCGTTGCTGTCCGTCTACGATCCAACCAATTTTCATGGCTGCGTCGTCTGAGCAGGGGAGGTTCAGCACGCCTGCCGATGATGCACTATTGTCGGCACCTTTCATTGTAAACTCGTCGAAGTCGACTGTCCGATCAAATGCGATCACGAGCGCATTTGGCATCAGTGGGTTTTCAGATTCAAGGTAGCGGCGAATTTCTTTGATGTGAGCAAAAACTTCTGGGCGCTGATAGCCAAAGAGTTCGTTCTGGTTTTCTTGATCTCGCCCGATACGCACGATGTTGGCAAACTTTGGAATTATTTTTCCATCGACGACGAACGAGTAGAGTTCGCGGTTGTTACCTTGGCTAAACTTGATTGCAGGAATTTGAATTGTTTCAGACATGATGTGTTGTTGCGGTGCGTTTTCCTTTTAAAATTGAGTAGTAGTTGTAAAGATTGTGAAAGCCGCGGCGCCGATTGCGTTCGGCTCCTCTGAATATGACTACGTGGATGCCGAGTTCTTTACAGATCGGACAATCGCAGTTCCTCCAAGGCTTTTCTTTCAGCGTGCGGACATAAAGTGGCCGATTTTTAATTTTGGGCTTCTGGGTGATGAGTGCTTCAAGTTGGCAGAGCGCCTCGGTCACTTCTTCGACGGAGGCTGTGCCTTGGTCGAATCCCTTTAATAACCGCATGCAATCAAGTTCCAATTTACGTGCTTCGTCTTGAGATATGGCACCAGAAAGAACTAATTTCTTCACTTTGTTGTTCTCTCCGACTTGTTGCACCCTCAGCGCGATGAAACTGTCTCCGTTCAGTTGAAAGTTGTCTCGGTCGCTTTTGAACGCCTGCAATAGTGGTGCTGTGCTATCTGCGCTGACGACTCCGAATTTTTCAAACTCTCTTAATTCGTCGATACGGGAGATGCCAAGTAGGTGAAACTTGGTGTCTTTTTTTCGGATTTTTTCGATCTTACGTAGGCAGCTTTCAATCTCATCGGTTTTTAGAGGAACCATGCCTCCGAGAGCAATATAATCGTAACCGATCTCCTGGAGCTTTTCGACCGCATCAGCATATGAACTCGGACTCCAACCTTGAGCAACGCCCAGAGGTTTGAATTTCACTTTTCGAGAGATACAGCTCTCTAAGAACTCTTTGGCTAGACGTAGGGTTGTATCTTGACGTCGCTTGAACTCAGCTAGTTCTTCTAGTTTTTTACTATCAGGATAGATTTTATATTCTGATTCGTCTTCATCCTCAAATCCGAGGATCACGTGGTCCAAGCTGATCCCGAGGTCGAAGCCTAGGTCATCATAGAAGTCGATGACTTCGTCCACGCTATAGGGGGGCTCTGGATCGTTTCGATAAGTGAAGGCTCCACAATCGCCAATGACCTTAATGTGCTCACGCTCCGGGGTATCTAGTCGTAAGAACTTTCGAATGCCCTGTCGCATCAGGCGCTGTCTCTGAGCCATTGAATAGCGAGTCTTGACGACTGCTTTAGAAATGAGCATTCCGTCATACGGTGGTTGTTCGTAGACTTCATGAGGGTAGGCCTCGGAGACGATACGCTTACGCTTGCGGTCATGCTCTTCTTCGTCGAAGCAATAACCGGGGTTGATTACGTCGACGCTGTCTGGGAAATAAAACTGGATCACTTGGTCTGCCTTTCCCGCACATATGTTCGTATTAGGAAGTTTGATAGTGCTTTTACATGGCGTGGCACATTTTGCACCTCGTTCCAGTCAATTCGAAGCTCTTCCCAAGTTCCTCCTGTCCATCTGCATACGTCCTTTACGTAAGCGAGTTCTTGGGCCACTGCTTTAGCTGCATTGGGATGGGAGATGTCAATGCGGGGGATAATTCGATCCATTAGCCGACCTGCAGCCCATAGCCCAGCGCCATGCATCAGTCGACTGCGGGTTGCTGGCAGTCCCCAAGCTTCGGGAAAAGTCATTTTGACGCCATTCCAGTATACGAGTAGCATCTTGCATATGGTGTCTGTCTCGGTCTCTCCTGTGGCAACATCTCGATAAGGGAATAAGCACCCGGATGGTTGCGTCAGGCTTTCTTTAATTACTTTGATTAATGGACCATCCGAAACAACTGCATTTCTCTTCTGTTCTACGGTCATCGAGGTGCGTTTTATCATCTCAAAGAAGGGGGACGTAGGTTCCTGATTTAGGTAGTTTACCAGTGATGACGGAATCTTGCTTGCCGCGAGTCGCGATGAAATAGACATCGAGACTTCCGGAAGCAGTTCCTCGACTAGTCCTTTGGGAAGCGGGCGTGAATTATTGATTCGCAGGAATTGGTCGCGCTGGGTTTCGATGTCATCCGTAATGAATGCGGAGACCGGAATTGGGACATCTTGATTCTTAGCTTTAGAGATCGCCATGAGGCGCTGCTGTCCGTCGACAACCCAGGCGGTTTTTCTGCCGCTAGTCCCGGTGTCGGTGGGGATTTGAAGTTCACCTGCATGAGAGACTCCATCAAACGATTTAGGGCCACGCTGCTTGACGAAGCGAACTCGGCTTGAGAATGCTAAAATGATCGGGTGGGGGAATAGGACCTTCCCCTCGTCGAGATATTTGACGATGTCCTGGACGTGTTTTCGGACTTCAGGTCTTTGATAACCGATTAGCTTACCAGAATTATCTCGGGATATTCGGGAAATGTCAGCAATATCGAGTAACTCTTTACCTGTTAAGCTGAACTGGTAGACAGCATTGTCTTTAGATTGAGACAACATTGTAGCCCGTCGCTTAATCACTGGCGTGGTCTTTTTCTTAGCTTTAGGCATGATTGGTTACCTCCTTAAATAGTCCTCGGAAGCGTTTCATCTCGCATGCAAAACCTGCATCACGAAAAGCGCGTAGGGTTGGTGAGTAGCTGGTTGCTCCGTTTTCTATCTCTTTTATTATGAATTTTTTAGCTTGATCGTCTGTGGCTGGTTTTCGGTCGAAAGTTATTTTTGAGCCGTGCTGTTGGCACCTCTTTTGGAAAAAAGATCGACAATCTGAAGTCGTAATCGATGCAGTCGAGCGTTTAGAGCGTAAATATTCTAATGCCATTCGAGCGCTTAAACTGACGCGACTCCCTCCGAGTTTTTGAAGTAGATCTGATTCTATCGGAATCCAGCCCTTTAAGTTCCGACGGGCGGGATCTTTATCGGTTGTGAAAATTAGGAATTGGATATCCGGTCGTAGTTTTTGGATCGATTGGATTTCTCCCTTTAGAGCCTCTAGGTAGAGGCTGGATAGGAGGCACACTACAGTGCGAGTTTCACTTGTGATTGCTTGGTTGAGGAAGGTTAAACGCTTTTTCGCTGATAAGTTTTGGTTTATCTGTTTCCACCAATTTCGAACAATGCCTCTACGTTTCAACGGGAGGGTTAAGGGCGAGCAGATGTCGTCGGTCGCACCAGATTGAAATGTGGCCGCGTAGTTAGGTATTTTGTCGTCGTGGGATAGTAAGCCCAAGCCAGCAGATGCTATTAATAATTGGTGTCTGGCCCCTTTTTGACCTAGTGCAATTATTATTTCTCTGATTACGCTCCAGTATTGGCCAAGATACATTTCATCTGCTGGAGTTTCCCAATCGCTACTTTGGACCAATTTCGTCCATGCATTGAGACGTCCCTCCCCAGTTGTAGCTTTAATTGTATGCATCATGACGCACTTCCCTTCGGTGCGTTTCTTCTGCTGGCTGCAGGATGCAATTATAACTATTTCAGACATGATGTGCAGTTAATGTGTTTCATTTGAAAAAATAACTGCAGTTATGGTGCTCAAATATTCAAGTGGAAACAACATTAAACTTGTTAAATTTGCGTCTGTCGGAGTGTGGGTGCGTTTATGTTGTCGGAGTTAGCGCAGGATGTCTTAAGAGGAATTATGTAAAAACAACTTGATTTTAATAATGTTCTTCTCATCTTGATAATTGGTTTTGATACGACCAGTGGATGCTTCCCCGCAAAGCATACAAACGGTATCGCAGCTTTGCTGTTTCCGATTGAAGTTCTGTCTATCAGTGCGGGGTTTATAACAGGACCTCATTATGCAACAATCTGACAAAGTATGTGTAGCTTCGCGCTACATTCCATTTAAGAAATATCACATCGCTGAGTTAAGCGATCTTTCACCGGAGGCGATTAAAAGCGCTGCACGGACGGCAAGAAAAAAGTATAACGATCGAGAGGAGTTGAAGCAGAGCACTGCACTCAATTTCATCTCCAAAAAACTTGGAGCGACGGGAGGCTTTGCTGGGTATTCGAAATTATACCAATCTGAGATTAAGCCATTCATGGATCAATACGGACTCAAACACCGTGAGGATCTCATCAAGCCGCGATGTGAATGGTGCCCTTCGGTTAACATCAGCCCTGCGCAAATCGCAGATCAGTTGTTTCTAGGGCATGGCAAACAGGTCACTCGTCTTTTTACTGGTTATGATGTCGATTGGGCTGGAATTGATGCTGCGTTTTATAAGAAACAACAGCGTTCATCATTCATGAACATCAGCAATCCGATTCATCGATTTGATCTTGTTGAGCAGTGTAACTCATTGATTCGTGAGCATCCTTTTGAAGAAGATTGGTATCCTGAGCATCCTGCAAACGAGGTTATCCAAATGATTCGAGTTCACCTCATCTCCGATTCTAGGTCGACCCTTGCTGGGACTTATTTTCCTGAGAATGAGTTCACCTCAGAGCGTGTGTTAGCTCTGTATTGCGATAATACTTATGCCCTTGAGCTTCACCGGGAAGATAGGGATAGGTTGCTGAGGAACCTGGAGGTCTTCCGGAAGTGGATGGCTGCGGTACCGATGGGATGGGTAGATGTGCTGCGCTTCAACGATAATCTGATCTTCTTACGTGGAGCGGATGGGGCTTATGATTTTCTTATTCGAAAGGCTAAGGATCGTCCGTTTGTCCATCAAGTGGGGGAGAACCTTAAACAAAAGCATACCCCGAAGTCCAATGATGCCTATCATTACAATCGATGGCTCTATTTCGAGTATGATGGCTGGAAGGAAATGGATGCGCATAAAGCAGAAGAGTTGCACTACGCGAAAGGTGGGACGGCTAAAGACTACCCTCAGGATGCGCTTAAACAGTATCTAATTGACCAAGGTGTGTATACTTCACCTGAGAAGACGGCAAGTCCATCGGATGCCTATCAGCAACCTACAGAAGACTTTCATCGGTTAACGTTGGGTGGTCGTGGAGTATATGTGTCCGACTTGATATCTATTGACCAGTTCTCGGAATTCATGAAGGACCCTCAGTGCGATTATCGTCTCGAACGAGAAGAGGTGAAAAACGTCGAATGCTGGAAGAGTCCAAATCAGAATTCATCTGATTTACCGGCTTCTGTTACGTGGTGTGATGCCAATGCATATGCTGCTTGGGTGAGTCAGAAGTGTGGCTTGCCAGTGCGATTATTGAAGGAATCTGAGTATTATGAAATGTATAAGCAGGCAGCGAATCCTTATCAATTTAAAGGGTGGTTGTATGCTCCTCACTGCGATATCGGTCCGGGGTTAGAGGGGTGGATTGCTGAGAATTCCCATTTGTCTGAATATGAGTTAACATGGAATTCCACATTTCGTTGTGAGCAGGTTCAGCATCCGGGCGGAGTGACTATCTGTCGAAATTACCGATTTGGTGAATGGATCAATGAGCGTGGTTGTGTGGTGAATACTGCCTTTCTTGGTTCATTGGTATATCCCGAACTGTCAGCACAGAGGGCTTATTGGAGTGAAACGCTGACTGGTGAGTATAAGCTCATGCGCATCGGCTTTAGGCTCTGTTACTTGGCTGACGCTGAGTAACCCTCCGCTTTTTCGTTTCCCGGGAAAACAAACTGAAAAGTCATCCTGAATATTAGGAAGGAGGTAAATATGAGTCAGGATAATCCAAACTATCCCAGCACTACGGGCAATCCGTCAGGTGGTGGTCGTGGAAATCAGTCGAAGTAATCAACCTTAGGAATAACAAGAGGCGTCCTTGATAGGGTCGCCTCTTTTTTATGGAATGTAGGTGTCCTAGTCGGACGTTTAGTGCTGATGTTTAAGCCAGAACGGGTAGGGCTTGGGTGAAGAACCGTGTGCTTGCTCTGCGGATGCGGTAGAGGGAGGGAGTTTGGTGGTGGGCATGCTCGGTGGCTGTGGAATGTCTCTAACTGTGGGGTCGGGACCTCCCTGCTCAACGGACTCGGGGGCAAAGGCACCATCGGTCGAAGGATTCGGGTATCTAAACTCTGCAGTCGGTAGGCTTGATTAATTGACGAGATTGTAGTAAAAGAGGAGGCATTGCCTTCGCCCCTCGCGCCGCGTTGCTCACTGTAGCGCAGCATCTGATCAATCGTTCCCGGGATGGCATCTTTCACCTTGGGCGACTTACATTCGATCAGCGCCACCGGTAGGCCATTTAGAAACAAGACCACATCCGGGATGATGTGATGCTCCGTCCCACGGAGGCACTGAGGCACGGAGAGTGCCCTGCGGGCTGAGTCTTGGAGTCGTGATTGGCGTTTTTGGTAGCGTTTCTGTTGGCGTCTTTAGGGTAGTTTTTGGGGTAGCGATCTGGGTAGTCTCTCTTGTATTTGTTCGTAGGCTTCTTCATTTTAACACCTCCCACTTGCCGTTCTTTTTGGGGCCTACGTGGCGGAGCTTGCCTTCTTTGACTAGCTTCGCTGTGGTTTTCTCAACGAGGCTAATTGATTTTTCGATTTCAACAGCAACTTGTCTAAGTGTGAATTTTGGGTTTTCCTCCAAGAGTCGAAGTATTTGAACAGGCGTTTCTACCTTACTTTCTACCTCATTTTCTACCTTAACCCTCTCCGACGTTTCTGGTAGCTTTTCTAGTGGCGTTTTCTCTGAACGACCCAGATCCACCCGGTCCGTCCCGGAGTTTTTCGCCACCTTGATCGAAGTGTTATTCGTATCCGCCAGCAGATAGGCCGGCCGCATAGTTGTAGGCTCCCTCTGCCGTCTTGAGCTCCAAGTTCGTGGCAAACTTCCCATTCAACGGACGCCCAATCGCTTCGTAATAAATCTTCAACTGCGCGAAACTCAGTTCCTGCCGGGGCGCAGTAATCCGCCCGATAGAGTTGCGGGTGCGCGTCGCGAACAGCTGCTTGATCATCCGCTCCGACATCGGCTCAGCCGCACTGCCGATCCGAATCAAACAGCCACGCGGACTCATTCCCTGCTTGCGCAAATAGTAAGGTTTCTCGGAGCCACTCTTTCAGTCTTCAACATTTAGTATAAGCAACGGTGTCGGATATAGTCAGCACTACGGGCTGAGATCCAGAAAAATACAGAGATAAAATGAGTAATTTGCGTTAGGACGAGTTTTGTAAGACCTTTTACTTAGGTCATTGTTGTGGTATTGATGCAATATGAATAAACCAGCAAGCTTGGGAGGTTAAAGAGTCACGCAGGTTGATCGGCTTTTTCATCGTTGAAGGTGACGACGATAAAGCGCTCACGGACCACTGGCGTAAAGAGTGGGCCAGGCATTTCAAATCGATTGAGAGGATATCAAGACGCTGACTGTGATGGAATCAGGTGAGGTTTGTCATTAGCCTTCGAAGTTTCGGAATAATTTGGACTGCTTGCGTGTCTACTTGCATACGCTCAATTATACGCTGCAACACACGCACTAGTTTTATTTAATAATGTCGGTCCATGAAATTATGAAGACGCTCGATCTTGGCAGGATTGAGGCGAATGCTTTGCTCGTTTTTGGTGGGCCCTACGGGAATTTGGAGGCGACTGAGGCGCTGCTGGCTCATGCGCAGGATTTGGGCATTCCTGCAGAACATATGATCTGCACTGGAGATCTGGCCGCTTATTGCGCAGACCCTGTGGCGACTTCCCACACGCTACGCCGCGCTGGGATCCCTGTGATTCAGGGGAATTGTGAGCAATCACTAGCTGCAGGTGCGGATGACTGTGGTTGTGGCTTCGATAGTGGAAGTCAATGCGCGGCACTTTCAAGGTCTTGGTTTGATTTCTGCCAACGGCAAATCGATTCGGATACTTTGTCATGGTTTAATGAATTGCCTCAGCAATTGAGTTTTCAGTTTGGTGGTCAGCGCTTTCTGGTTGTGCATGGCAGTCCGAATACGATGAGCCGCTTCGTCTTTGGCTCAAGCTCGGCGGATTATTTCAAGGCAGCGATCGAATCTGCCAAGGTTGATTGCGTGATTGGCGGGCATTCTGGTCTGCCGTTTACTCGAGTCTTCGACACTTGCTGTTGGCATAATTCGGGAGTGCTTGGCATGCCAGCCAATGATGGCACCGCACGTGTTTGGTACAGTCTGATCAAAACTGGTGACTCGGGAATTACTTTTGAGCACCGGGCGCTGCATTATGCTGCTGAGGTGGCTCAACAGAAAATGCATGCTGCAGGGCTGTCGGCTGAGTATGCAGAATCTTTGACTTCGGGATTGTGGCCGTCCTTGGATGTTCTCCCCGCGTATGAAGCGAGCCAGGCGGGGATTCGCCTACGGGAGCACCCAGTGCAATGGCCTTTGTAATATGTGTGCGAGGCATCACGGCAGGGCGGCAGGGCTTTAGATGCGCCGCAGTCAACATTCTAGCTCAGTTTACCGGTGAGCTGTGTGACCGCTCTAATTTTTGAGTTTTTCCGTTCACCTGGGTTGCAGCGGAGCATCGGATCGCTTTAGCTTTTGCGATGCTTACATTACTTTCGCCTGCGAAGTCTTTGGACTATGACTCTCCTTTACCGATTACACGTGCGACCCAGCCGCGCTTGAAAACGGAGACGGCTGCGTTGATTGAACAGTTGCAGCAGCTGTCTGCGCAGCAGATCGGGACGCTTATGAAGGTGAGCGATAAGCTGGCAAAGCTGAATTATGAGCGTTTTCAGGGCTTTGATGCTGCCTATACTAAAGACAATAGTCGCCCGGCGATTTTTGCCTTTGTGGGGGACGTGTACCAAGGCATGGCACTTTCGGATTGGTCGGCTGACGACTTCGCGATGGCGCAAGATAAGATCCGTATCTTGTCGGGGCTTTATGGGGTTTTGCGCCCGTTGGACCGCATGCAACCGTATCGGCTGGAGATGGGCACGCGCTTTGAAAATTCGCGTGGCAAGAACCTTTACCAGTTTTGGGGCGACCGCATTACTGAACTGTTAAACGCAGATCTAAAGAAGTCTGAATCAGATGTGGTTTTGAACTTAGCCTCGAATGAGTATTTCTCTGCGGTCAATCCTTCGAAGCTTCAGGGCAATTTGATCAGCCCGGTGTTTAAAGACGAAAAGAACGGGAAATATAAAATCATCTCGTTCTACGCGAAGAAAGCACGGGGCATGATGGCTGATTACGTCATTAAAAATGACGTCACACAGCTTGGCGATCTACTTGAATTCTCGTCTGCAGGCTACCGCTACGACGCAGAAAGCTCCACCGAGGCGAAGCCTGTCTTTCTGCGCGCAGAGGGAGCTCAATAGTTTATCCGATGAAGCGTTTGATGCGTGTCACGACACGCTCACGCCCCATTACGGCTAGCATCGGAAGTAGGTCGGGGCCGCCAGCTTGCCCGCTGGTTGCATAACGCAGCGCGGGGAAGTATGCGAAGACTTTCTTCCCTTGCGCTTCGGCCTGTGCCTCCAGGGCGCTCTTGAGGCTGTCGGCATCGAAAGGTTCCAGGGCTTCGAGGATGGGGAGCACTTCGGCCAGCAGTTCTTTGGGATCTGCTTTTTTGGCGATTTTGACGCCGGTCTTTTCATCCATGGCGTAGTCATCGAGGAAGAAGTAGCCGCAGAGCTCGGCGAGTGTGTCGAGTGAGCGTGCCTTCGGCTGACAGAGTGTGAGCACGGCCTGCAAATAGTCTTCGTCGACATCTTCGCTAACTGCACCGGCTTCGTTGAGGAGTGGGCGCGCGAGGAAGGTGAAGCTCTCGATATTGAGCTCACGTAAATACTCGGCGTTGAGCGCGGAGAGCTTCTTTTCGTCGAAGCGCGAGTTGCCCTTGTTGATGCCGGGGAAGTCGAACAGTTCGATGATTTCATCGATGTCCATTTTCTCGCGTTCATCTTTGGGATTCCAGCCGAGCAGGGAAATATAGTTGCGCACTGCGGACGCGAGGAAACCGCGTGACTCATACTCTTCGATCAGGGCGCCCTTGTCGCGCTTGCTCATCTTGCCGGAGCCTTCTTCTTTGAGGATCAGTGGGATGTGCGCGAACTTAGGAGGCTCGACGCCGAAGGCTTTGAAGAGTTCCACGTGCTTGCTGGTGTTGGACAGGTGATCTTCGCCGCGGATTACGTGCGTGATGCCCATCGCGATGTCGTCCACCACGTTGACGAAGTGGAAGACGGGGCTGCCATCTTTACGCACCAGCACGAAGTCTTTTTCTTCGCCGCGCTCGACACGGCCGCGCACGGCGTCGTCGATGATGACAGGCGCGGCTTTGACCTTTTCGATCTCGGCTTTCAGATAGTCGTCGTAGGCGGTGTAACGTTCGCCTTCGAGTTTAAACCAGATCGCGCCATCTTTCTCGTAGGTGCGGCCAGCATCTTGGAGCTTTTTGAGATACTCGTCGTAGATTGCCTGACGCTGGCTTTGGAAGTAGGGGCCGTAGGGGCCGCCGACATCGGGGCCTTCATCCCAGTCCATGCCCATCCACTTCATGCCGTCGAGTAGCACGCGCAGTGCTTCGTCGGTGTTGCGCTCTTTGTCGGTGTCTTCTATGCGCAGCACAAATGTGCCGCCGGTGTGGCGGGCATACAGCCAGTTGAAGAGGGCGGTGCGGGCACTGCCGATGTGGAAGAAGCCAGTTGGACTGGGAGCGAAACGAACGCGAACCTGGGACATGAGTGAAGTGGTGTTAATTGTATAAAATCGAGGTGAGCTCTAGGAGCAGCCTAGTAGCTTTTGGCGAAGATGACTCGTTTGCCTGGCTTGCCGGTAAAGACACAGGGCACGACTTCGTCGACTGTGGCATTGGGGATGCAGCGGACGGTCACTTTGTATTGCTTGGCAATCTTCTCTTCGAGTTCCGCATCGCAGCAGAAGCCCATCGAGGCGAAGCCGCCGTGAATCTCGTTTCCTTTGGGCGTGAAGAACTCGATGAAATCAGCCTCGGTGGTGATCTCGCGTGTGTGTGCCTTGCGGAAGGCTTTGGCCTTGGCCAGTAGGCCTGCTTGCATCTCGTCCAGCAGGTCGGCGACGCCGGCCACGAATTGATCGCGCGGGATGCTTTGCTTGTCCTTGGGCGCGCGGTCGCGGCGGCCGACAAATACATTGCCCGCTTCCATGTCGCGTGGGCCGACTTCGACGCGTAGAGGAATGCCCTTTTTAATCCAGCCCCAAGACTTTTCACCCCCGCGGATGTCGCGATCGTCGAACTCGACACGCACTGGCGCGCCCATGTAATTCTGCGCGATCAGTTGCTGCTTGAGTTCGTGGCAGTAGTCCAGCACTTGCTGGCGGGTCGCTTCCTTGGGCGTGACAGGAATGATCACGATGTGGGAGGGCGCAATGCGCGGAGGCAAGACCAGGCCATCATCGTCCGAATGAGTCATGATCAGGCCGCCCACCAAGCGAGTGGAGACGCCCCAGGAAGTCGTCCAAGCAAACTCCTCTTTGCCTTCGGCGCTGAGGTATTTAATGTTGCTGGACTTGGCAAAGTTCTGGCCGAGGAAGTGAGAGGTGCCCGCTTGCAATGCTTTGCGGTCCTGCATCATGGCTTCGATGGCAAAGGTCGCATCGGCACCGGGGAAGCGCTCGGCTTCGGTCTTTTCGCCGGTGATGACTGGCATGGCCATGAAGTTTTCGGCAAAGTCGGCATAGACTTCCAGCATTTGGCGTGTCTCTGCCATCGCCTCCTCTGAAGTGGCGTGCACGGTGTGGCCTTCTTGCCAGAGGAATTCTGCGGTGCGCAAAAACAGACGGGTGCGCATCTCCCAGCGAACCACGTTGGCCCACTGGTTAATCAGCAGTGGCAGGTCGCGATAGGATTGCACCCATTTGGAAAAGAGTTCTCCGATGATCGTTTCGGAGGTCGGGCGCACGATCAGAGGCTCTTCCAGCGGGCCCGCCGGCTGCAGTTTGCCATCCTCATCGGCTTCCAAGCGTGAATGGGTGACGACGGCGCATTCCTTGGCAAAGCCTTCCACGTGGTCGGCCTCTTTTTGCAAGAAGCTCATCGGGATGAAGAGCGGGAAGTAGGCGTTTTTATGGCCCGTCTCTTTGAAGCGACGGTCCAGATCTTGTTGAATATTTTCCCAAATGGCGTAGCCCCAGGGCTTAATCACCATGCAGCCGCGCACGGGAGAATTCTCCGCGAGATCGGCGGCCTTGACGACCTGTTGATACCATTCGGGATAGTCCTCGTTACGAGTAGGAGTGATTGCGGTTTGTGCCTGCTTTGCCATAAGGGGAGCTAGCAAATGCGCCTCGCGCTCGCCTGCAATGCCAAATTAGCAAGAAGATGCACTCTGCACTGCTTTTTTCAAAGTCGAGTGGGCTGTTTACCGCAGCATGGGGGCGACTTGCCACAGGCGCATGCGGCTTACCAAGTCTGATCTTCAGCGCTAGTGCCCAGCCAACCGCCTTGTATGAAATCAACCATAGGGCTCATTAGATTGGGAAATAATTTTGCCAGAATAAACACCACGGCCAGGCCGATTAGCAGCATCACCAGCCCCTTGCCAGCTGCCTTGAGTAGCTTAATGATGAGAAGCAGCAATACCACTAGGATCACCCAGACCACGATATTGCGTGATGCGATAGCTTCTTGTAGGAATTCCATGGGCTCTTAGGCTGACAGCACGGGCGAATTTGGCAAGTCTGCGAAATTCGCCCGTTACAATTCTAAATGGGCGAGTGGTGAGTCTTACTTGACTTCGCCGATGTATTCTTGGCCCATCCAATATTGCAGGCAGGCAGGAATTTTCACCCGACCATCAGGCTGGAGGTGGTTTTCCAAGATCGCAGCTAGCACGCGCGGCACTGCCAAGCCTGAGCCGTTGAGTGTGTGCGCGGTCACTGGCTTGCCATCGGCGCCACGATAGCGGATGCCAGCACGGCGCGCCTGGAAGTCTGTGAAGTTCGAGCAACTCGAAACTTCCAACCAGCGCTTTTGGCCCGCAGCGAACACTTCGAGGTCGTATTGTTTCGCATGTGGGAAGCCAATATCGCCAGTGCACATGCGCAGCACGCGGTAGGGCAGTTCCAACTTTTGTAGAGTCGATTCGACGTTTTCACGCAGCTTTTCCAGCTCTTCCATCGAGCTTTCTGCATCGGTCCACTTTACCAGCTCGACTTTGTCAAACTGATGCAGGCGGTTCAGCCCACGTACGTGCGCCCCCCAGCTGCCAGCCTCACGGCGGAAGCAGGGCGTATAAGCACAGCGTTGAATGGGCAATTGATCGCTATCCAAAATCTCGTCGCGATAGAAATTAGTCACTGGCACTTCAGCCGTCGGAATCAAATACAAGCCTTCTTTCTCGTCGACATACATCTGGCCTTCTTTGTCGGGCAACTGACCGGTGGCTGTCGCGCTTTCAGCATTCACCACGATCGGGGGCAAGACCTCTTCGTAGCCATTCAGGCGTGCCTCTTCCAGGAAGTAATTCACCAAGGCACGCACTAGACGTGCCATTTCCCCAACGTAGAAGGGGAAGCCCGCACCGGCGGTTTTGACTCCACGAGAGAAATCAATGCGCGACTCAAACCAAGGAATGTCAAAATGCGGCAGTGCGTGGGGGAACTCTGCCTCCGCATCGCCCCATGTGGAGGCGACTACATTCTCGTCTTCGCCCTTGCCGACGGGCACCGAAGGATCGGGCAAGTTGGGAATCGAGAGGAAGGCCTCCTGAAAAGCTTCATCGGCTGCCTTCGCTTCGGCTTCCAACTCCTTTGCGCGATTGGCGGTGGCTTTCATGCCTTTGACCGCCTCCATAAACTCAGGGGAGCCCTTGGCCAGCGCGGCCATCTCTTTGTTGGCTGCTTTTTGCGCCGCACGGGCTTGTTCCGCCTCGGTGATTTTACTGCGGCGGGCAGCATCGAGTTCAAGCACCGCGTCGATGTCGGTCTTGAATTTCTTGTTAGCAATGGCAGCGCGGACGAAGTCCGGTTGCTCGCGGAGTAGCTTAATGTCGATCATGAGAAAAGTTGTCTGAAAAAGCAGACAGGACTGCGCATACAGTCAAGCCAGCAAAACAGCGATTCTCAGAGCCGTAGCACTAAGAACCTTCTTAAATGTCTCTCTAAGTATAGGTCTTTCCCTGCAAAACCGCCATTTTGAGCTTTAAATGCACCGATTTCTAGCGCTTCGTCTACGCCACACCATGATTAAAGACCAACAAGGACGCGGGCTCACCGATTTACGTATATCACTGACGGATCGCTGCAATCTGCGCTGCACCTATTGCATGCCAAAAGAGGTCTTTGGGGCGGATTATGTATTTCTGCGTAAAAACGAATGGCTGCGTTTTTCAGAGCTCGACGAGCTCGTAGCGGCCTTCGTGCAGCTGGGTGTGCGCAAGATACGATTGACCGGTGGCGAACCCCTGCTGCGCCCCGGACTCGCAAAATACATTCATGGTCTGAAACATATACATAAAGTCGAAGACATTGCGATGACGACCAATGGGCTACGCCTCGCCGAGCGAGTGGGGGAGTTAAAAGAGGCTGGTCTTGATCGAGTGACCGTCAGTCTCGATGCCCTTGATCCGGAAATTGCTGGCAAAATGAATGGTCGAGGCGTCGCGCCCAGGGCCGTGTTGGCGGGCATCGCGGCGGCGCAGCACGAAGGCTTTCAAGTCAAAGTCAACATGGTGGTCGAGCGAGGCGTCAATGATGGCGAGATCTTGCCGATGGCGCGCTACTTTAAGCAACGCGGCATTAGTCTGCGCTTTATCGAGTTTATGGATGTCGGCAACCACAACGGTTGGAAAATGGAACGAGTTGTGAGCGGGCGCGAGATATTAGAAACGATTCAGCGCGAGTTTCCAGTAGAGCCCGTTGATATCAGCTCCAGCCAAGAGGTGGCCAAGCGCTATCGTTATCGTGATGGCTCCGCCGAGTTTGGCTTGATCACCTCCGTGACGCAGCCCTTCTGCGGCGGCTGCACACGCGCTCGCATTTCAGCCGATGGAAAACTTTACACCTGTCTATTTGCCAGCACCGGGCTTGATTTAAAGCAAATAATGCGCGCCCCCAACTACGACAAAGCGCAGCTTTACGATCAATTGGCAGGGCACTGGGGCGCGCGCAAAGACCGCTATTCAGAGCAGCGAACACAAGGCATCCAGTCCAAGGACAAAGTAGAGATGTCCTACATCGGTGGCTAATCAGTAATGATATGAGCCATAATGGAAGTCGGCTCTGTCTAGAGTGAGCAGCGCATCTGGTTTGCAGGCCAGTGCGCTGATCAAGACAGGGCGATCCTTAGCTTTTCATATTATCCGCAAAAGGCTTAAAATGTGCGTTTTTTGTCGAAAGTAGGCGCAAAAAAGCCCGTTGATGTTATCGCGGGGCTATGAAGCTTAAATTATTTTTCTTCTAATATAACTTCAATAACCTGTTCATCATCAGGATCGATGCTTACTAATATTTCACGATTCACATATGGAGGTGAGGTGATTTTAAAATAGATGCACGGCCTGCTGTCATATTGATCCTGAATTTCTGAAATAAGTTCTATTTCTAATCGCGTGAAATCTGTGCTTATTACTGGTTCATTAGGTTGCTTTACTGATCTAGCTTTAAAACCACTTACTTCTATGGATTTATATATATCCTGAATCATACCATTTCTTATTTTAAATAGATTTTGCTCTGCTTCTGTCAGTTGATAGCTCATATTTGTCCTTTCGATTGATTACTTTTACCCCGTTGTTGGGATGACTGCCTTTTGCCTGTGACATTCGGCATGAGCAAACGTTATTTAAATTATAATTGGATTTTTCGGATTTAAATTTAATTAAGAAAAGAAATCAGGGTTAATCGTTGAATATCAATGACTTGCGATATTAATGCTAAGAATCAGATATACTAATAAGTGAAAAGATTGAAAGATTAAATCCCGATCCCGATACTTGTTATGGGAGATTGCGGACATTGGGACATTACAAGAGTGGGGCAGTTTGATCCTACCGACTATGACGGCTTCATCTATCGCATTACAGATGCACAGGGCCGCCATTACATAGGCAAGAAGTCATTTACGAGTAATGTGACGCTACGCCACTTAAAGGCACGAAACGGAAGCGTAAGGTCACGAAGGAATCCAACTAGAGAGCGTATGCCAGTTCTAGCAAGGCGGTGAAGCAATTGGACCGATCAGGCCTTACCTTTGAAATTCTCAGCCTAGCTAAGACTAAGCGCGAACTCACTTACCTTGAGACCAAAGTGCTGCTTGTCGGTGATGTGCTACGAGATCCCCAAAGTTTGAATGATAATATCCCAGGGCGATTTTTCCGAGGGAATCTCGTTTCGAATAATTCCCAGTAAGAATTCGCAGCATTATTACCTTTGGGGCAATTAATAAGCAAGGGTAAGAAGTCTAGGATTTCTGATGCTGAAACTTGAGTTAGTTCGGTGATATTAGAGATGATTTGATCTTCATCTCTAAAATATATAATAGCTGGCTTCATACTCCTATTCTTTACTCTCGCTATAGTGAGTTTATTGCATCCTGTTTCTCATGAGTGTATACAATCGACAATTTCTTGTTATCAACTTGATCTAAGAATGCGATCCTGACGGTTCGAGGGGCATCATACCATTCTCTGGTATGTAGTTTGATGTTCACTAAATCTCTTATCGACACTGGTTTTCCGTATTTCAATCGAAGTAGCTTTTCTAAGGCAATAAAAGTGCTATTATTAGGTTTTTGGGGTTCTAATTTTACTAAGTAAAGCCCACGTAATCCGATAAAGAAATGAACTTCACATTCATGTATACCTACTTTCAAATCTGATATGATCACTATTCCATCATCTGAATTACTATTGTTGGGATTCATGGTGGCGTCGGGGAACGCCTCAAGGACTTGTTCGATTGTCATTCCGTAGTCTGACTTTCCCCATAATGCCTGATCATTACTGCTTGCGTGTCCTAGCACGCCCAACATTAGGCTAGTTAATACAATCGCAATGTATTTCATTTTTAGATTTATGTGCTGCTATTCCCCATGATTGGTAAAAAAAAAATCCGTTTTATCGCCCAGATTGCTTGTCGTATAATGCTTTTATTTCTTCTACCATAAATAAAGCTGTATCTTCAAGTATGTCAGGGTAAAGGCTTTTCTCGGAACTTCCATTCCCGTCTCTAGGGTAAGTATAGCGAAATTTTGTAAAGACGTTACCATTACAAATTAAATCATCACGTAGACTTCGGTTAAATTTTATTTCGTAGGCATTTGATAGGAATCGTTTCATCTTATCTGAGTGCCTATCGAAGATTTCATCCAATCTATGGCCATTAATATGGTTAATTTTTGAGCTGAGGGTCTCTTCTCTAGAATCGTCTATTTCAATGACGGAAGTGACATGGATACATTTTAGTAACAGCTCTATGCTGAAGGATAACATTACATAGTAAGGATATTTTTCATAATACATTGAGCTGTCGCCAATGCTATCCTTAATAACCTTGGCTGATTCATAAAAGCTAATCGCCTCCAGATACATTTGTATACTAACTGTTTGATGAAATTCTATTTTTCTCATTTCAATCTTCATTTGTAATTATCATTGTAGCATTTAGTCCAAAGGGTCTAAATCTTCGTCTGCGGGACGGTAATATTTATCGGCGATACCATCTAACAAGAGTTGCTCATATTTATTTATACACTCTAAAGAAAAATGCAGGAATCCTCCTTTAATTCCGTGAAACTCAATGTCTTTATACCCGTGTTGCTTTATCCAGTCCTGTTCAGCCTTGTTGAGGTTGTATGAATCACCTGTGTGTGCAATTTTGTGTCGAATGTGGAAGAGGTGATTAATATTTTGCCAACGTTCATCATTTGTTGATTTACCCGCGTTAATCCCAACAACTTTCTCTAAATATTTTGCAACCCTATCAGCGTACGACTTACCTTTGATGTCGCTCAAGCTAAGTTTTATTTCATCTTGGTCATGGCACTTGATCGAGTTACAGAGGTCATTTAGACGCTTTTCAAAACTTGCGATCAATATCACTAAACTTGAACCACGGGTAATTGTTGAAAAATGATCAATGTATAATGTCTGGATTGTTTCTCTCGGCAGAATCCAATCATTTATATTTTGATCAATATCATCAGTAAAACGATAAGCATCGTCAGGATCATGACTCCAATCTGACGGAAGCTCGCTTGGTTTAACTTTAACCGCGTTTGCCCAAATATGTTCGTGATGCTTCACTATAGACCGTTCAGTATTCGCTACATACTCCTCGTGCCATTCTAAAAATGTGATACGAAGTAAATCATCCAACTTATTAATTTTAGTGATGCTCATAGTATTATATTTTTTGGGGGCGATAAAATCATGATGACTTAGAGTCATGTTCTATAGTACATTAATTATTAGCCTTCAGCCATTGATTCCCCCGCAATCCGTCCAGTAGTCCAAGCAGCTTGGAAGTTGAAGCCGCCAGTGATGCCGTCGATATCGATGCATTCGCCAGCAAAGTGCAGGTTGGGGACAATCTTGCTTTCCATCGTCCTGAAGTCGATTTCCTTCCTGCAAATGCCCCCTGCTGTAACAAATTCAGCAGGCACCTCTTTTTTCATGCCTTTTGCTACAAGTGAATCCTTGACCTTAAGCTTGTTGGTGGTCTTGCCTTGGACGCTGAAGCGTCCGGCTATGAGCTCCTGGATGAGGGCGGTCTCTTTATCCTTGGGGAGTTGGGCCCATTTCTGCTCGTCGGCGATGCCGACGGTCTCGACCAGACGCTCCCAGAAGCGGCGGGGGATTTGTTCGAAGATTTTTGTTTTTACTTGGGTCTTGCCTTTGCGTAGGCGCTTGAATTGCTCGCGGACTTGGTTTTCGGTCATGTCGCCGAGCCAGTTGATTTCAATTTCAAAATGGTAGTTCTCCTCTTGCAAGACGCGGGCTTGCCAAGCGGAGAGGCGCAGGATGGCGGGGCCGCTGAGGCCGCGGTGGGTGATGAGGATGGGGCCGGTTTGAGGTGTGGGCTTTGCTGGGCGTGATTTGGAGGACGCGGGCTGGGAGGACGCTAGCTGGGAGGACGCTAGCTGGGACGACGCGGGCGTGACAAGTCGCGCCCCTACGTTTGTGAGTTTGGCGCGATTTGAAGCGTTTGGGACGTAGGTGACACGGGCGTTTTGCACGGCTAGGCCGGATAGGCCGTGGGTGCGCTTGTCAGCTAAATTAAAGGCGAAGAGTGACGGGGCTAGGGGAGCGATGCTGTGACCTAGACTTTCGAGGGCGCGTGTGAGTGGGGAGGCCTTGAGAGAACCGGTCGCGATGAGCACTCTTTCAGCTTCGATTGTTTCCCCGTTTTTTAGCTGTAAACTGAAAGAGTGAGTGGAGCGTGAAGCGTGGTGAGTCGAGAGTGACTTGACTGCGCATTCTTTGCGCAGTTTGACGCCTGCGGTTTGGGCGGCTTGGTGAAAGCAGTCGATGATGGTCTGTGAGTCATCGGTGGTGGGGAACATGCGTCCATCGGGCTCCGCTTTGAGTTGAACGCCGCGCTCGGAAAACCATTGAATGGTATCTTGTGGTTGCCAGCGGTGGAAGGCTCCGCGTAACTCGCGCGCCCCGCGCGGGTAACGGCTGGCGAGTTCTTTAGGATCGAAACAGTTATGGGTGACATTGCAACGCCCGCCACCGGAGATTTTAACCTTGGCGAGTGTGCGCTTGCTGGCTTCGTAGATGGTAACGTTGGCGGAGGGATTGAGCTCGGCTGCGGTAATGGCAGCGAAATAGCCAGCGGCGCCACCGCCGATGATGGCGATGTTAGGGGCGGAATTCTGCGCGTGTGATGTCATACTCGGCTGGTTTTGTCATGAATTGAACCGAGATGAAAGGCAGAATGTTTGACTTCATAGAGCTTTCATTGGCCTCGTTGCTCAACGCTTGCAATTAGCAGGCGGACGATGCTGTCGTCGTTAAGATGGTCGGTATTTATCACCAGATCGTAGCGGGTGGGCGCATCGATGTCGGCATCGAAATGTTGTTTGATATAGCGGCGACGCGCTGCGTCTTCTTCTTTTATATATTTTTGCGCAGCTGTGGCTGACATGCCGTGACCTTGTGTCATCTGACGCATACGTTGCTCCATCGAGCCAATTAGGCGTACCCGAATGACGTTCGGGAAGCCTCGTGTGATCTCATGACCACCGCGCCCGACGATGATGCAATGGCCCATGCGACTTAAGCGAGTAATGGTGCTAACTGATTTTTCAAATAGCGTCCAGAGTGAGGGGTGGCGACCGAGGAGTTCATTGATGGAACTTTGAAGTTCGCTGATCGCATCATCGGGCATAAATTTCTCTAAGTCAGCGGGCAGTTGATGGTCCTCAAGTACTTGCTGAACAAGATTGTCGTCGAAGAGCGTCCATGGGATAGGAGCTTTCGGGGCCATTGCACGAAGCTCATTTTGAAGTTTTAGTCCGATGGTGCGCCCCCGGGCACCGGCCTGACGAGAGATTGTGATTGCGGGCGGTCGCTCTGTTGCTTTGACAGGAAATTCAGGCTTATGATGTAAATGAGCGGCAATATAACCGCGACATTCTTGGTAACTGGGGTGTAGTTCCATGGGGTGCCTTGGGTTGAGTTAATAACGGTGTTATTTCTTGTTTCATAATAAGCCAGAACCGCCAGCTGGCAAGCATCTTCATTTAATTTCCCTTCCTTTTGAAACTAATGTTTGCATAGCTAGTATTATACGCTCTAGTATGGGGTGGATACCTTATTTTAGTCTTCTTTATTTTCCCGTATGCGTATATCGTCTCAGCTTCGTTGGTTTATTTTTGCGCTGGTCGTTTCAACCTCCTTCAGCATCGCGCTGGTAGGCTATTTGGGGCATTCGATCACTATATCAGACTTTCAAGCGGAAACTTTAAAAAAGCGTTCCCTGCTGGAGATGGACCGTTTGCAACTGGCATTCGAGGAACTCAACCATGACATTCGTTTTATTGCGAACCTACCTGCGGTACGAAAAATTGCAGATATTAAAGAGTATGCTGCGCAGAAGCAGACTGCACGTAAGGATTTAGGTGATATTTTTGAGCAGATGCTAAGGGCTAAGCCGACCTATTCGCAGATCAGATACATCAGTAGCGATGGTCAAGGCATGGAGTATGTGCGCGTAGATCGGCGTGATGGCAGGGTCTTGCAAGTTCTAGAGAAGCAATTACAAGCTAAGGCAAATCGTGATTATTTCATTGAAGCGAGTCAGAAGCGATCGGGGGAAATTTATTACTCGAAAATTAATTTGAATCGTGAAAATGGAGTGGTGGAATATCCCAGCCGTCCTGTTTTCCGGGTGGCAATGCCAATCTATGACAGTGATGCTGTGTTCGCGGGCATCGTCATAATTAATCTAAATTTCAAGTTATTCATCGAGCAAGTATTGCGCGGTGGCTTGGATCGTAGCCGATACGAATATTATCTGACGAATGAGGATGGTTATTTTCTACTACATTCAGACCCTAGTTATACATTTGGTTTTGATTTAGGAGTTGAGATGAAAGCTGAGCATGCTTTTCCAGAGCTTGCAGGGTTTCGGGAACAGGATGTGGATTCGTTGACATTTCGCACTGATTCTGAGCTTGGAGCTTCCAAGCGCTTAGTGCACTTTGCGAAATTTCGAGTATTCGATCCACCGCGACAATTGGCATTTGGAGTTGTGGGATCTTATGATGATATCGGGCGGGCGTCGATGTATACCAGCTCTGCAGTGATTGTAGCAATGTGCGTATTGACTGTGTTGGCGTCGCTATTGGCGATCGCGTTCTCCTCACGCCTGACTAAGCCGCTAGAGCGCATTACAGCGGTTGCGCGAAGCCTGTCCTTGAATGAATCGACTACTGTAATATTACCCACCGATCGAGCTGACGAAATTGGTATTTTAGCCAATACATTTTTAGAAATGAAGCAGTCGATTGAGCGTCATCAAGCTCGCTTGCAGCAGGCGAACCAACGTCTGTTTGAAATGAATCGCGACTTGGAGCATTTCGCTCGTGTGGCTTCGCATGATTTACGCGAGCCGATCCAGCGGATTGCTGGCTTGGCGAGCCTCTATCAGTCAGAGTGTGCGGATGGCACAGTCGAAGATGCCGAATCGATTCTCGAGCAATTACATTTGGAGTGTAAAAAAGCCTTGGGGCAGTTAGCTGATTTTCGAGAGTTTACAGACATTACTTGTGATAGTTCGCTAGTTCGCGAGGAGTGTTTACTAGAACACTTGGTTGCTGAGGTATTAGATGAATTTTCCACACCTTTGCAGGCACGCGGGGTTCAGGTGCAAATTGATTCCTTACCGCAAATGAGCATCTATGTAAGCTTAGTGCGCGTATTGTATCGCAACCTGCTAGATAACGCAGTCAAGCACGCGAAAAACGAGGGTTTTAAGCTACATTTTACGGCAGAGCATGACGAGAACGGAAACACGGTGCTGGGAGTGTTTAATTCCGGGTCGTCGATTGATGCGGATGAGGCCGCTAAGGTTTTCGATGTCTTTCGACAACTTGAAAATAATACAACTGGTCACGGTATGGGCTTGGCGATCTGCAAGCGAATCGTGAATTTCCATTCTGGTAGGATTTGGGTTGAATCGCCAGGGAATCACTTTCACATTAAATTTTATTTATTAGATCCCGTAACAGAATGCAATTAGTTCAAAATAAGTGTTTAAATGCCAACGACCCTGTGGTGGTCGTTGATGATAGCGTCATCGATCTAACGATTACAAAGCGTGTGTATGCTCGCTCCGAATTAAAGAATCCTTTACTCACATTTACCAGTGGAGGCGCATTTCTGAAGCATATGGAAGCGGTTCAGAACGGAGTAGAGCCTGTGCCTGCTCTAGTATTGATGGATATCAATATGCCTGAGTTAAACGGGTTTGAGACAATTCGTGAATTACGCAGCGTATCTGATTTTAGTAAAATCCCTGTGATCGTAATGCTGACAAACTCCGACAGTGACCAAGACTTGGAGCGATCCCTGGAGGTGGGTGCAAATGGCTTCCAGACTAAGGATTTCGATATAGCGCGCTATACAGAGTTTTTTAACTCATTGGCGGCTGAATAATCCTTCGATTGATTACTCGCTCACGCGCTCACTCGCTAAGAGATTCGAGTTGTTCGTAGGCCTCCAATATGTCGAGTTCCAGTTTTTCCAGGCGCTTTGCGTCATCAGCTAGCTGACTTGCGGGATCTTGGTAGTATTCTGGAGTCGCCATCAATTCGGCCAAAGCAGCGTGTTCGGCTTCGAGCTTTTCGATCTTCCCGGGTAATGTTTTGAGAGCTTCGCGCTCCTTATTGCTTAGTTTGCGCTGAGCAGGTTCAGGGCTGGCTGTCACTGCTGCTGCTGCTGCCGTGGTGACCTTGGGCTTTTTTGCGGCCGCTTTGTTGGCTTCTTGTTTTTGCAGCCATTCTTCACAGCCGCCGGTATATTCTTCGATCACACCATCGCCCTCGAGCGCAATGGTGCTAGTGACGACGTTATCTAAGAAGCTGCGGTCGTGACTGACGAGAAGTAGGGTGCCGGTGTATTCGAGTAGGCGCTCTTCGAGTAATTCGACTGTTTCGATGTCGAGGTCATTGGTAGGCTCATCCAATACCAGCACGTTGGCGGGTTGTACGAAAAGCTTGGCTAAGAGTAAGCGTGCGCGTTCACCCCCAGATAGCTTGGTAATGGGAGAGCGTGAGGTCTGCGGGGTGAAGAGGAAGTCCTGCAGATAGGAGAGGATGTGTCGTGGCTTGCCGTTAATATTGACCATTTCGCCCGCGGGATGGACGTTTTCCGCTACGCTGAGCTTGTTGTCGAGCTGATCTCGATGCTGGTCGAAGTAGGCGACTTCGAGCTTAGTGCCGTGCGTGACGCTGCCGCTGTTTGGTTCCAGCTTATTGAGTAGTAGATTGAGCAAAGTGGTTTTGCCGGAGCCGTTGAGTCCAACAATTCCAATCTTGTCGCCCCGCCAAATGGTAGTTGAGAAATTCTCAATCAATGGCACTTGATCCCATTTGTAGCTGATGTCGTCAACCGTGATCACCTTGCGGCCAGAAAGTTGTGCATCGCTCAAATCGAGCTTGGTTTTACCTTGGATGTTTCGTCGCTCAGCCCGTTCTTCCCGCATTTTTTTTAGCGATCGAACGCGGCCTTCGTTGCGAGTGCGACGGGCTTGAATACCTTTACGAATCCAGACCTCTTCTTCGGCTAACTTCTTATCGAAGACTGCTTGTTGCTTCGCCTCACCTGCGAGTAGTTCCGCTTTACGGGTCAAATAGGTGTCGTAGTCACACTCCCAGCGTGTGAGTTGTCCACGGTCGAGATCTAAAATCTTATTAGCGACACGCTGGATAAAGGCGCGGTCGTGCGAGACGAAGAGCAGGGCGATGTCGGCCTTACGCAGGAACTCTTCCAGCCAGCGAATGCCGGGTATGTCCAGGTGATTGGTGGGCTCATCCAGCAGCAGGATGTGTGGCTGCTTGATTAATGCGCGGGCCAACAGGGCGCGTCGCTTGTTGCCGCCCGAGAGTGAGGAAAACTCTTGATCCCCCTCGAGCTCGACGCGTTGAAGGATATTCTCGACTTTGTGTTCCAGCGCCCAGCCATCGGTTTGGTCGAGCTGATGCTGGATTTCATCAAGCTGCTCACCGATGCTCTCATCGTCAGGGTGCTCCCCAAGCTCGTGCAAGAGATGGTGATATTGGGCGATAGTCTGTGCAGCCTCACCCAGTCCTTGCGCCACGATTTCGAATACAGTGCCCTCTAGCGCCGCTGGCACTTCCTGATCCAGTTTACCAATCCGGAGCCCGGGGATGGCTTCAATTTCGCCGCGGTCTTGCTCGATTTCCGAATTGAGAATGCGCAGCAAGGTGGATTTGCCCTCGCCATTGCGCCCCAGCAGGCAGATGCGTTCGCGTTTGTCGATGGTAAGGCCTGCATTGTCTAGCAGCTTGGGTCCACCAAAGGAAACGGTTAGATTGCGGTAGCTTAAAAGCATAAAAATGACTCTTGGATTTAAAAGTGCCTCATCGTGAGTGTTTGAGTAAGAACTCAATGTATGCGATGTCGGCGGGTGTGGTGAGTTTCGGGTTCGGAGAAGTGTTGCTTACGAGCGTGGTGTGTAAGCCAATGCTTGCTGCTGCGGCAGTGTCGTCGGTGATGGCTCGCTTCTGTTTAATTACATTTTGGTAAGCTTTGAGTATGCTCTGAAAGTGAAAGGCTTGTGGTGTTTCCATCGCCCAGAGGCGATTTCGGTCGAGATCCTCGAGTTCGACTTGTTGCGTCTGATTGGCTTGCGGTATGCGTTTGATGGTGTCGACGACGGGATGCGCGAGGCAAGCCGCTTTATCGCTGACGACGGCTTGATGCAGCGATTGTATTGCGGAGGCAGTGATGCAAGGGCGAGCGCAATCGTGAATAAAGACAAATTCACAGCGCTCGTTGACGATGTTTAACGCATGGATCACCGAATCTTGTCGCTCTTGGCCACCAGGCGCGCCGCTAATTTTGAGCTCTTGCAGGCCATGATCCTGAACCAAGGCGCTCAACTGCGCTTTTTGAGCTTCATCGCGGTAGACCACAATATACTCGTCGACCAAGCTGGAGTCTACGAAGGCCTGCAAGCTGTAGATAAAGGCAGGTTTGCCATGCAAGGGGGTCAAGATCTTATCCCGGACCTGTCCTTGCATTCGATTGCCGCTGCCAGCGGCGAGAAGTATTGCTGTGACCATATCAGTATTGGCAGCCGGTGGCTGCGGTGGGGCATCGTAGAGCTAAGCCCCTGCTACGACTTAGCTCAAATCGGCTTGGATGCTGCGAGCAGCTGCAGCCGGATCGGCGGCTTTAAGGATCGGGCGCCCGACCACGATGTAACTGGAGCCCGCCGCGGCCGCGGCTGCAGGCGTCATTATGCGCTTTTGTTCGTCGGCCGCACTGCCTGCGGGACGTATGCCTGGAGTCACGATGATCGGCTCCTGACCGAAGCGTTCGCGCAGTGGGGCCAGTTCCAGTGAGGAGCATACGAGCCCCTGAACGCCCGATTTAAGTGTAATGTCTGCCAAATGGAGGACTTGCGCTTCCGGCGTGCTGGCAACGTTGAGTGAGCGCAGCTGCGCCTCGTTCATGGAAGTCAGCACAGTGACCGCGAGTAAATTTAGATTGGGTGCATAGTCTGCACGCGCTTTGTTCGCCCATTCTAGCATTTCACCCCCGCCGCAGGCATGTAGTGTGAGTAAATCCACTGGCAGTGTAGAGATGCTCTGCACTGCTTTGGCGACGGTATTAGGAATGTCGTGCAATTTGAGGTCGAGAAAGACCTTATAGCCACGGTCTGCAATTTCGCGCACGAAGTCGGGGCCATAGGCAGTGAACAGCTGAAGGCCGATCTTGACCCACTTGAGCGAATCACCGAGGCGATCGAGCATGGCGAGGGCTTCTTCGCGAGTTTCGAGATCAAGAGCTAAAATAAGTTGGCAAGGCGCTGATTTAGACATGCGTGCAGACTAGGGGACGAATTTCACGAATGGCAAAGTGCAAAAATAGAAATTTTCATGGCACTTGGCAGATCGACTGCTCTTACTGGCGCCGTAATATGAATTCCGTAAGTCTAGATTCGCCCGCGAAGATCAATCTAATGCTGTCCGTCCATGGACCGCGTGAGGATGGCTTTCATGCGCTCACATCGCTGGTGGTTGCGTTATCCTTTGGCGATCGCTTAGTGGTAACGCGCAACCAGCTTGAGCAGGATCGCTTGCAATGCCAGGATACTGCGGTCCCTACGGGCGAGGGGAATTTAATTATACGAGCTGCGGCGGCCTTTCGCGCGCATGTCGGGAAGGATGTCTTTTTTGATTTTGAACTGGATAAGCGCATACCGATGGGAGCGGGTTTGGGTGGGGGGAGTAGCAATGCCGCAGTCGCACTCACTGCGATGAATCAACTGCTCGGTTTACCCTTGAAGCGAGAGCGCTTACTGATCCTGGCCGCGAGCCTAGGCTCCGACTGTCCATTCTTTATCGATTCAGTGCCCACTGTGATGTCCGGGAGGGGAGAGGTATTAGAACCGCTGTCCACAGAGTTGGCTTCCAGCTTGCGGGGGCAACGCGTCCTATTATTCAAACCAGATTTCGGTGTTAACACCGCTTGGGCCTACCGTCAGCTGATTGAGGCGAGTCCCACCGCGTACGAACCCGAAGCTTTGGCGCATGCGCGCTTGGAGCGATTTGCGAGCACAGAGGCTATGGAACACTTGCTCATGAACAGCTTCGAAGCTCCAATTGGTGCTAAATACTTAGCGATCCAGTGCTTACTCGAAGAGCTGCGCGAGCGTGGCATTCGTTGCCTGATGAGCGGGAGCGGAAGTTGTTGCTTTGCATTGCCTAAGGACGACTCAGAGATGTCTACCGCTCAGAGTATTTGTCAAAATGCTTTAGGCTCAGGTGTATTTTTGATTGAAACTTCAATCCGCTGACTGGATGATGCTAGCAAAGCAACCCAAGCACTCATATTTGACACACTCTATTTGTGGCCGACCCTCATACTAAAGAAGAGATTATTCTCGAAGGCATTGCTGCGTCACCAGGCGTTGCGCATGGCCGTGCTGTCGTTTATCTGCAGAAGCAGTTAGATGTGCCGTGCTATGATATTACGGAAGAGAAAGTAGACTCAGAGCTCGAGCGCTTTGATAAAGCTATTTTAGAGACGCGCGCTGAGATTACTGAAGTGCGCGATCAAATTGCAGAATCCTTAGGGGAGGGCGAAGCACGTATCTTCGACGCCCACTTACTCGTGTTAGAGGACACTGCGCTACTGGATGAAGTAACGTCCGAGCTGCAAAACAGTCGTAAGAACATTGAGTTCTGCTATAATAATGTGGCGCAGCGTTACATCTCCTTCTTCCGATCGATGGAAGATGAATATTTACGTGAACGCGTTTCCGATATCGGCGATGTTTCGCGTCGACTACTGCACAACTTGATCGGGATGCAGAAGGTCAATCTGGGGCAACTGGCTGCCGAGAGCGTCATTGTTTCCGAGGATATTTCACCCTCGGACGCAGCAGACCTCGATCGTAATAAACTGTTAGGCTTCGTCACTGACGGGGGAGGCAAGACCAGCCACTCGGTAATCATGGCTCGTTCGCTGCGCATCCCCGCAGTCGTGGGCACGCATGATGCGACTAAGCGCATTGTGAGCGGCGATCATATTCTGGTCGATGGGCATGAGGGAGTGATTGTGATCAATCCCTCGGAAGATCGCCTTTACCGCTACGGGAAGCTGGCCTTTGAACGGCAAAAGCGCGACGACACCTTTAATTCTTTCATTGCAGAGCCTGCGGTGACGCTTGATGGCGCCTCGATCTCGTTGATGGCCAATGTTGAAGGGGCACAAGAGATGGACCAGGCCAATGCGATGCATGCCGAAGGTGTCGGACTCTTTCGCACTGAGGGCATCTTTTTAAGGCATCATGGTTACCCACCCGAGTCGGTGCAATATGATGCCTACCGAGCAGTGGTCGAGGCCGCTGGAGAAGAGCCTGTAATTATCCGCACACTGGATGTCGGTGGCGATAAGACCATAGGTGATGATAAAGTGAAGGATGATAATTCCTTTATGGGCTTTCGGGCGATTCGTTTTTGCTTAGGTAATGAGGCCATATTTAAAACTCAGCTTCGCGCCATCCTACGTGCCAGTGCGCATGGTAATGTAAAGATCATGTACCCCATGATCAGCGGAATCAGTGAGTTGCGGATGGCGAATCAACTGCTGAGCTCGACCAAGCAAGAGTTACGTGAATCAGGCGAAGCCTTTGATGAGAATATCCAGGTAGGCGCGATGGTCGAAGTCCCCAGCGCCGCCGTAATCATCGACCTCCTCGCAGCCGAAACAGATTTCTTAAGTATCGGCACCAACGATTTGATCCAGTATCTAATTGCGGTGGACCGACTTAATGATCAAGTCGCTCACCTCTATGACCCCGCACATCCTGCGGTTTTGCGCACGCTGAAAGCCATCATTGACGGCGCTAATGATGCGAAGACTCCGATCAGTGTTTGCGGTGAAATCGCTGGCGATCCTATTTACGCAGGGCTGTTATTAGGTATGGGGGCCGATTCCCTAAGCCTGACCTCAAGCTTGCTGCCAGAGGTCAAGTATTTCATCCGTCATATCAAAAAGTCAGATGCTCAGGAATTGGTGGCCGAAGTCATGCAATTGTCAGATTCTAACGAAATCATACAAAGACTCGAAGCCTTTCGGCGGGAAGCATTGGGAGATCTGGCTTAAATCAGCTCAGTTGACTCAACGGCGACAAGCTTGGCTCTACTTGTGCTCTCCAGATACTTGCGTTCGTAGCCTGTTTTCATCTAGAGCTAGACTTTATTTTGCATCGCCTAGGCCGATGAGCGATTTGATGCCCACTTTAATATGTTCGATCGCCTCCGGTCCCTGGGTGATCACCACATAGATGACGCCCAGGTAGAGCAATACAGCGCAACAACCGACTGCAAAGGCCGCCATGGCCAGCAAACCGTCTTCCTCCGCTAGACCAACGCCGATCATGAAGATCACCATGGCTGGAAAGGTATTAGTCAGTGGGATCGGTAGCATCATGAGGCAAGCCATGATAAAAATCACAATCGCCAGCCCACTTTGTCCTGCGCGACCACGGATCCATTTTTGACGGGGGCGTATAAAGCGCTCGATCATTTTTAGGAATTTCGAAGCGCTGCCTAGCATAGTATTCGCAAGCTTAGGTTGAATGCGTATGTCTGCGAGTTTCTGAGGTAACCACACGGCTTCGCGTCCGCTGATCATTTGCAGTGCCATTAAGGCAATTACGATCCCAAAGGGGGTGCTATAGCCCGGCGCTGGCACGGGGAGGGCGCTGGGCAGCGATAAGATGATCAGCACGAGTCCAAAGCCCTTTTCGGCGACGGCGCTAGTGATCTCGCTGATAGACAGACCGCGCGTATCGTCGGTGGCTAAAAGTTGGCTTAAAGTATCTCCTAGAGACAGGTGTGGCGGGACTTCGTCAGCTGTTTGCATTTGCGGTTGGTCAGATAGGTAAGAAACTGGATTGATTTTTAATGCCGACTTCCGATGACTGCGCAATCATGAAACAGACTGAATTATCGTCTCCCCGCAAATCTGTCGCCCTCTACGGGGGCAGTTTCGACCCAGTGCATTGTGCCCACCTGGCGGTGGCGCGTGTCACACAGGCGCAACTCGACTTAGACCAAGTGATCTTTATTCCGGCGGCACAATCTCCACTCAAGGCGCACACAACTATAGCCAGCGATGAAGCACGCATCGAAATGCTGCGCTTAGCGACCGCGGAGCAACCGCGCTTTGCGGTGGATTGCAGTGAGATCGAGCGTGGCGGCATCAGCTACACTGTTGACACCATTCAGGCCTTTCGCGCTAAAAATACTGCCAGCCAGCTCTATTGGATCATCGGCGCGGATCAGTTTGAGCGATTGCCCCAATGGCATCGCATCGAAGATATCGCTCGCTTAGTCACTTTTGCCGTATTACGCCGTCCGGGGCATACGATTGCAAAATCAGTCGTTCCAGGCTTGAAGTATGTCGGGATTGAGGCTCCCTTGATGTCGCACAGTTCGAGTGCTATCAGAGCCGCACTCGAACAGGGGCTCTCGGTGCAAGACTTGGTGCCCCCCTCAGTTGAGGCTTTCATTTCCTCTCATGGCCTCTATACCCAGTAGTATTTATCAACGATCCATATGACCAAAGACTCCAGTAAACAAGAAAACCGCACCCTCGAAGAGATCCGCTGCGCCGTCGCCGCGATCGAAGACAAGAAGGGCGAATCCATTCGCATACTTGATGTGCGGGGGAAATCCTCGATCACAGATTATATCATTATTGCCACAGGGACCTCAGATCCACACGTCAAAGCACTCAAGAGCGGGCTCGATATGGCCTTAAAAGGTGCAGGAGTGCAACTGCTGGGCCAAGATCGTGAGCTAGGTAGTGGCTGGTTGGTCGTGGATGCGTTTGATTTTATGATCCACTTGCAGACGACTGAGATGCGTGATTTTTATCGTCTCGACCAGCTGTGGAAAGATGCCAGCGAAGTGACTTTGTAAGAAATTACTATGAATACAGTTTTAGTTGTTTTCGTCGTACTGCTGGTCTTGAAACTGGGCACTGGGATTGTGCTCGACTTACTCAATCTTCGCTACGCTCAGGCACGAGCAGGCGAAGTGCCCGAAAGCTTCCGCGATTTCATCGACCTGCCAACCTATCAGAAGTCGATTGAATACACTGCCGCGAAGACGCGCTTCGGGATCGTCAGCGATCTTTACGATGCCGGCGTGCTCGCATTGGTCTTATTGCTAGGTATCTTGCCATGGTTTTACGAGCTGTTTAGTGGCTGGTTTGGCTATGGCGTCTGGGGCCAAGCTTTGGCGCTATTTCTGGTAGGCTTAGTGCTCGGAATTCCTTCGATGCCTTTTGATTATTGGAGCACCTTCAAACTTGAGGAGCGCTTCGGCTTTAATAAAAGCACCAAGAAGCTTTGGGCCATCGACAAAATCAAAGGTACACTCCTCGGCTTTGCGATCGGTTACCCACTATTGGCTTTATTGATCTATTTGGTGAGTAGCGCAGGTGCACTCTGGTGGGTATGGGGCTTCGCTGTATTCTTCCTATTCCAACTGGTGATGGTGGTGGCGTATCCCATGTTTATCATGCCGCTCTTCAATAAATTGGAACCAATGGAAGAGGGGGAATTGAAGACCCGCCTCTTTGCACTGGCAGACCGCACCGGGTTTAAGGCGCAGACGATTCTGGTATTGGATGGTAGCAAGCGCTCAGGGCACTCCAACGCGTTTTTCTCGGGCTTCGGACGCTTTCGCCGAATTGTTTTATACGACACCTTAATTGAGCAAATGGAGCCAGCAGAACTCGAAGCCGTCTTGGCGCACGAGATCGGACACTACAAGCTTGGGCACATTCCTAAAATGATGGCGATGGCGGCATTTTCCTCCTTGGGCATGTTTGCAGTGCTCGGATGGCTTGCGAATGCAGATTGGTTTGTGCAAGCCTTTCACTTCAGTGCACCTGTCGAAGGGCAAATTGGCATCGTGCCAGTATTGCTGCTATTTATGTTATTGAGTGGATTGGTCACTTTCTGGCTGTCGCCGCTCTCGAGTCGCTTGTCACGTAAACACGAGTATGAGGCCGACGCATTTGCTCGTGATGCGATGGGCAGTTACGCGCCACTCTCCAGCGCTTTGCGCAAACTGCATAAAGAGAATTTAAGTAATTTGACGCCCCATCCACTCTACAGCAGTTTTCACTATTCGCATCCCACCTTAGTCGAGCGCGAGGATTCCTTGCGCAGTTAATATCGTTCTTATATCACTTTTTCTCAATTCTATGCGCCCCCCCCTCCGCTTCTATGTTCTCGGCCTAGTCTTTTTAAGTCTCGGTTCGGTACTAGTGGCAGAGGATTTACGCATCGCGAGCTACAATCTAAGAAACTACTTAGTGATGGATCGTCATGTGGGCGCGCGGTGGCGGCCTTCGTATCCGAAACCAGAAAGTGAGAAGGCGATCGTGCGGGAGATCATCAAGGAGGTGTCAGCCGACATCTTGGTCGTGCAAGAAATGGGGCCACTTGATTTCTTGGAAGAGTTGCGTGCAGATCTAGCGCGTGAAGGCATGCATTACGATTATGCCGTGCACATGCAAGGCGCGGACCCCGATCGTCATGTTGCAGTGCTTTCGCGTGTCGCACCGCAGTCTGTAGTCAAACATCGGGATTTAGACTTTAAATACATCGAAAGCCGTGAACTCGTAAAACGCGGCATGCTGGAGCTCAGTTTTGATCTCGGCGATGGTGAGAGTTTCCAGCTCTTTGCAGTGCATTTAAAGAGTCGCTACACAGATGTAAAAGCAGATGAGAACTCTGAATTACGCCGAGTGCGCGAAGCGGAGGCTTGCCGCAACCGTGTGATCGAGCGGACGCATGAGCGAAATAAGCTCAACTATATGATCGTCGGGGATTTCAATGACCACCCAGCTAGCGCTCCGATGCGGCGTTTCTACCGCAGGGGGAACCTAGAGCTGGGCAGCCTCGTGCCCGCAGCTGACAGCCGCGGTGAGGAATGGACCTATTACTACGACAAGGAGGCACGTTATGAGTCCGTCGATGGCTTCATTGCCTCGCCGGATATGATGCCTCGTATCAAGGCCGGTCGCGCCCAAATCGTCGATAGCCCCGGAGCTCTCACCGGCAGTGATCATCGCATGGTGTATCTCGAGCTAGCGAAGCCATTCGCTGCCCCCGAAATGTGAGCTACGGTGGCTTAAGTCGCTCGTTCGCGCTGTCTGCGGGCTTCATAGAGGCAGACGGCTGCGGCGGCGGCTACGTTGAGCGAGTCGGCTTGGCCTGCCATGGGGATGCGGATCTTGTGGGCGGCTTTATCCAGCCAATAAGGCTGTAGGCCATCGCTTTCGCTGCCCATAAAGATGGCGATGCCTTGACGATAGTTAATATCCCAGTGCAATTCTTCGGTGTCGGGAGTGGTGGCACAACAAATTATCTGATTATCGTCGAGCCATTGCGCCAGCGACTCACGATTCGTCGAGACGATCGGCAAAGCGAAAAGCAGGCCTTGAGAGGAGCGAATGGCATTGGGATTGTAAAGGTCGAGTACGCAGTCGACCAAGACTACTGCATCCACGCCAGCGCCGTCTGCACTGCGTAGTATGGCTCCTAAGTTGCCAGGCTTCTCAATGCCCTCTAGCACTAGCAAAAGGGGCGGGGTGCTCATCTTAAAGTCCGATAGCACATTATTTTGCTGCACCGCAATTGCCATCAAACCATCGGGACCTTCGCGATGTGAGGCTTTGGTAAATGCATCCGGGCTCATGCCGATCAAAGGAAACCGGGCCGCGGCTTTTTGTTCGCTAATAAACGTGGCGTGTCCTTCGCTGGGAAAAAAGTCTGTGCAGTAGTAAAGGTGAGTGATTTCAAAGCCGGCAGTGAGCGCATGCCCGATCTCACGTAGGCCCTCGACCAAGAAGCGTGATTGGCGGTCTCGGTGCTTGCGCTCGCGTAATTTTACTAGGTTTTTGACCTGATCGTTCTGTCGACTTTGAATATATAAATCTTCCATGTATGTGATGTCCTGAAATTTTAGTATTGCAGGATGCCTAAGCATACGGGAGGGCATGTAGATGCAAGTGCCAAAAAATTTCGTCGCAGAGCCTTTTGAATATCACCAAGAACTTGAGTTTACGGTAGAAAGCCTGACCAACTTAGGGTCCGGAGTCGGTCGTGTGGACGGTTGGGTCGTGATGGTGCCCTTCGTGATCCCGGGCGAGCGGGTCAAAGTGCGCGTGTTTCGTAACTTCCAAAATTACTCCGACGCGGACTTAGTGGAGATCGTAGAAGCCTCCCCTGATCGCGTAGAGCCGAAGTGTCCGCTCTACACACGTTGTGGTGGCTGCCAGTATCAGCACATGACTTATGAGCGCCAGCTCCAGGAAAAGACCCAGCACGTAAAGGAACTGATGCTCAAGTTGGGAGAGATCGAGTATCCTGTCGATTTGGCGCATGGCTCTCCGCAGGTGTTTAATTATCGATCAAAAATCACACCTCACTACAATCGCCCCGAGCGTGATGGTTCGCAGCCGATCGGGTTTCTGCAATATGGCCGTCGCAATCAAATTATCGATGTGGAGCATTGCCCCATCGCGACGGAGGCAATTAATGCAGCCTTGCCCGAGGCTCGGGAAGAAGCACGCCGTTCGGGCGGCAAGAAACGCCGTCAGCGCGGCGGCACGCTGCTTATGCGCGATGTTTTGGAAGGCGTTGTCAACAACCCACAAGAGATCGTCTCAGAGCGCGTAGGTAAGGTCACCTTCCAGTTTAAAGCGGGCGAATTCTTCCAGAACAACCCGTTCATTCTGCCCGAACTGGTCGAATACGTGGCCACTGAGGCCTCAGCCGAAGGTGCGCGATACTTGGTGGACGCCTATTGTGGCGTCGGGCTCTTCGCGCTCTCTACGGCCAATTCCTTCGAGCAAGTCGCAGGGGTTGAAATCAGCGAGCCAGCGGTACGCTGGGCACAAGCGAACTGTAAAATCAGCAATATTAAGAACGCACGCTTCGTGATCGGTAAGGCAGAAGCGATCTTCAACGGCCTGAAATTCCCCGCCGATGAGACTGCAATGGTGATTGATCCACCGCGCAAGGGCTGCGATGAAAGCTTTCGCCAGCAGTTACTGCAGTATCGCCCGCAGCGCTTGGTCTACGTCTCCTGTGATCCTGCGACTCAGGCACGTGACTTGAAGGAGTTTATTGCAGGCGGCTATAAAATTACACGCATTCAGCCATTTGATTTATTTCCACACACACGCCATATAGAGAATGTCGTCTCCTTGAGTCTCGCTTAGACTTTGTCGCAATTATATGTTCGCAGCTTATGTATAATATTTGGCAAAATTTATAGTTTGAGTAGAAAAACACAGTATAAACCAAATCTTTATCTGGTTGGCTTCATGGGCGTGGGCAAATCGGCCATTGGTCGGCGAGTTGCGCGCGAGCTGGGCTTGCGCTTCATTGACTCCGACCATCAGATTGAAAAAGAGCAAGGAATGAAGATTCCTGAGATCTTTGCGAGTGCAGGGGAGTCCCGTTTTCGAGAATTAGAGCGTCAATTTATTGAAAGCGGACATCCCGAATCTGGCTGTGTAGTCTCCTGTGGTGGCGGTCTTGTTGTGCAACCTGGCATGAAAGAGATAATTAAGCAGAAGGGACTTGTGATCTGTCTTTTTGCCTCTGCCGAAAGCATCATAGAGCGCACGAGCCGCAATCAAGACCGACCTCTGCTCAATGTGCCAGATCCTGCCGCTAAGGTTCGCGAACTCTTGGCCGAACGTGAGCCCATTTATATGGATTGCGGCGCCTGTATCACCACCGAAGGCCGCACGATTCCGGAAGTTGTGCGCCATATGATTCGAACATACAAATCGATCTCCCGAAGCTACAAGAAGTAGGTATAGCCGTCACATCACTCTGCCGTGGAATGTAAGTAGCGTCCTTTGAAGCAATATAATTTACTGGATTTAGCTATAGAGTCGACTCGTTCGGTTTAATTAAACTGATTCGGCGGGATCTATTGTTGATTCTCAGTGGTTTTGTCGAGAAATGTAATTTCATTGGATTTCAAATGAATTGGTCGATTCTGCTGCATTTATCTATACCTAGGTATAGTAAATAATTCAAAATCGTTTCAATTGAACTGATTTTATCGGTTTTTAAAATCACCGTGTCCGCGGCGCATACATCTAAAAGAAATCTAGTTCTTACCCATTAAGCCGACCAGGCAGCTTCAATTTTTTTCAATAGATCCTCGGGTGGCCGTTGTGCTTGTCCATTGCCATCCATGAAACCGTGGCTGGATGTTCCAGTCACCAGCAGTTCTTCGCCGCGGCGAACTTCATACTCAAAGTGCATGCGTGCGCGTGGTTTCTTGCGCATGAAGAGGTGCACCTCGAGGTGATCGTCGAAGCGTGCGGGACGTTTGTAGGCGGCACTCACGGTCAGCACGGGCAAAAAGAGTCCGCGAGCTTCGATCTCGCGATAAGGAATCCCGATCTGATCGAGCATTTGTATGCGGGCGGTCTCAAACCACACCAAATAGTTGCTGTGATACACCACATCCATGCGGTCGGTTTCGGCATAGCGCACGCGAATCTTAGAAATACTGTGAATCATTAGAAATTGGGAATTACGAATTAGGAATTGGAGACGCTTTTAGATCAGTCTCGTTCTCTTAATTTAGATACTGAAAGATTATGATTAAGACTCTGGGATTGTGATCGATTCACCGAGTTCGGTTAAAGAATTGAAGGCGGCCTCCGCGCCGGCTGCTCGCAGCTCTGCGACAGAGTGCGCACCAGTGGCCACACAGTAGCACGTGAGGCCCGCGTTTTGAGCTACAGCGACATCGGTGGGAGAGTCGCCGATCATAATGGCGCCCTCGGACTTGGCCGAGATCTGCTCTAGCACGTGCTGAGTCAGCTCTTGTTGCGGCTTTTGCCACTGTGTATCCACACTGCCCACGCAGACGGGGATGTATTTCGCAAAGCCCGCATAGCGACTGACTTTTCGCGCCGTATCGCCGTGTTTATTAGTGAAGAGGGCTTGTGGGATGCGTGCTTGGTAGGCGCGTTCGATCAAGTCCATGCCCCCGGGTAAAATAATCAAGCCATCAAACATAATTTGCGGGAAGCGTGCGCGAAAGGCTTTGCCGGCTTCCTCCAAGCGATCTGAGGCTACAAAGAGGCTCATCGTCTCGGCCATCGTGCCGCCCAAGCTGCGGCGAATGGCATCATCGCCCGGAGCGGGATAGCCCATGTTCGTAATGACCTCGCCATAGCAACGAATGATCGCAGCCGTTTGATCAATCAGTGTGCCGTCCATATCCCAAAGTATGGCCGACGGGCAAGGGAGCGGTGTGGATGCGTTGTCTTCCATTATGCTGTGCAGGCTTCAGGCTCCAGTCCGAAGACCTTTTGGCCGAGCTCGTACAGGTCTTTATGCACATGTTCGGAGACAATGTATTCGGAGAGTTGTTCGGCGCTATGGCTGCCCGTGGCGACCAAATGGCATGTCAGGCAGCCGGCCTCGGCGGCGGCGAGGTCGTAGGGAGAGTCGCCGATCATGATGGCTTCTTCGGAGGCGCAGTCCATTTGCTCCAGTGCGTAAGCGGTGAAGAGCGGATCAGGCTTGCGGTAGGGGCAGTCTGGCTCACCGGTGCCGATAATGACGTCCAGCCACTGGTCGAGGCCGAGATGTGCTAGCACATCGCGCGTGTCGCCGGCATATTTATTGGTAAAGACGCCCAACTTGTCGCCGCGTGCCTTGAGGGCCTGCAAGAGCCATTCTGCGCCGGGTAGGGTAAAGACGTCGTCGAAAATAATTTCTGCGAAGTGTTTGCGAAATAAAGGCTCCGCAGCGGGCACATTGGCTTCGCCGCATAGTTTTGTGAGCGTGATCGGCACGGAGCCACCCACGGTCGCTCGCACGGTAGCGTAGTCACTCTCTGGTAGACCGAGCTCGCGCTGGGCGTAGGCCACGCTCTTATGAATCGTGGTAAAGTGGTCGATCAAAGTGCCGTCCAGGTCAAATAGGATGTATTGCATAATAAAATGTGCTTTATAAGAAAACGTATTCGCTACAGGCTAGGTGCTTTATGCATGGCTCGTTTGCTCTCTTTGGCAAGCGTGCTATGGGCACTTTTGCAAACATGAGCAATATGAAGCAGACCGCAGACTGGAGCACTCGTCGAAAAAAGGACGTCTTTATCGTCCATTTTTCGGGCGCTTGGGTGATGGAGCAGGTCCAGCCCAAGATGGAAAGCTTGCGCATGGATATCGAGTCTGAAGCGGGGCTGAGCACACTGCATTTAGAAGCCGACCACCTGACCGGCTGGGATAGCTCGCTGCTCGTTACCGTGCGTCAGATTTATGACTGGGCAGATTCACGAGGCTTGCAGATACAGCTGGATGGCATGCCTGAGGGCGTGCAAAATTTAGTAAAACTCTCCCGGGCAGTGCCGGAGAATAAGCAAGTCGAAGAGGATGCGAGTGATGATTTCTTTACCCGAGTGGGCGAGGGCAGTCTGGGCGCTTATCGTGGATTAAATGGATATTTTGATTTTTTGGGAAATTTATTCATACATGCCTGCGCGTTCCTGCGCGGCAAAGGGCGCATTCGAGCTAAAGATTTCATGTTAATCCTGCAGGCGACAGGAGCACAGGCAGTTCCGATCGTATCTCTGCTAAGTTTTCTGACCGGGCTGATCATCGCATTCATCGGCGTCATCCAGCTACAAAAATTTGCGGCTGATATATACGTGGCCGACTTGGTGGGACTTGCGACGACTCGCGAATTAGGAGCCGTCATGGCCGGTGTGATTATGGCAGGTCGAACCGGGGCCTCCTTTGCGGCACAAATTGGTAGCATGCAGGTGAATGAAGAGGTGGACGCGCTCACAAGTTTTGGTATCGAGCCGATGCAATTTCTAGTGCTGCCTCGGGTGGTCGCTCTGGTATTAATGATGCCCTTATTGTGTGCCTGTGCCGACTTCGTCGCGATGCTGGGGGGCATGGTAGTCGCGGTGATGATTTCCGAAGTCAGTATCGCACAATACTGTAATCAAATTCAAGCGGCAGTGGCGCTTACAGATCTTGGGGTGGGAATTTTTAAGAGCGCCGTGTTTGGCTTGATCATTGCGCTGGCAGGCTGTTATCGAGGCTTAAATTGCGGGCGCGATGCGAGCTCAGTCGGGCGAGCGGCGACCTCGGCTGTGGTGACTTCGATTACTTGGATCGTGGTCGCCGATGCGATCTTTGCTGTTATGTTTCACCTCTTAGGGATTTAATGATGCCGCACCAATCCACCGCGATCACAGTCAAGAATCTCACCATGGCCTATGGGGATTATATCGTCATGCGCTCGCTTAATTTCACTGCACAGCGCAGTGAAATTAAAGTGATCATCGGAGGCAGTGGATGCGGAAAAAGCACTTTGCTCAAGCATCTTGTGGGGCTGGAAAAAGCCGCAAGCGGAGAGATCTTTTACGGGGACCAGCGCTTTCTGCCCGACAGCGCCGAGGCGGCGCAGATTAGGCGTCAGTTTGGCGTGTCCTTTCAAAGTGGGGCCTTGTGGAGCTCCATGACATTGCAGGAAAATGTGGCCTTACCCCTGGAGCAATATACGCAGCTCTCTGCGTCAGAGATTCGAGATTTGGTCGAGTTTAAGCTTTCACTAGTAGGCCTCGCTGGCTTTGGCCACCGCTATCCCTCCGAGTTGAGTGGCGGCATGCAAAAACGCGCAGGCCTGGCGCGGGCGATCGCACTGGACCCTAAGATTTTATTCTTTGACGAACCCTCTGCGGGCTTGGACCCGCTGAGTTCACGACGGCTGGATGATTTAATATTAGAACTGCGCGACGCCCTTGGAGCGACGGTCATTGTCGTCACGCACGAGCTTGCGAGTATTTTTAGTATAGCAGATACCGCGCTCTTTTTGGATGCCGAGAGCAAGACTGCGCTCTGTGATGGCAACCCGAACGATCTAGTCGAAGATGCACAGACTGAGCCTAAAGTGCGTCGATTCTTGACACGTGGCGACAGTGATAACCATTGATCTAGCGCTAAAATTCACCCAAACCTAGCTAACAGTGAAACGAAACTCTCCAAATCCCAGAATGATCGGTGCTTTTGTCACGGTGATGCTCCTGCTCATCGTAGGGATGGTGATGTATTTTGGCTCGGCCAACTTTCTGAATCGTTCGACTCAATTCATTTTGTTTTTCGATCAATCCGTGAACGGATTATTAGTCGGCTCGCCCGTCAAATTCCGCGGCGTGCCGGTAGGGGAAGTCAAGCGTATCATGATTCGAGCGGAGGGGCAGCGCGAGGACTCGACGGCGATCCCCGTCGTTATAGAAATCAATCGTTCGCGCTTGGAAAACGACCTTGGGGTTTCGCGCACAGCCTTTGCGCCGGAATCGATTCATGAATCGCTTGAGCGCGGCCTGGTGGCGCAGCTCAACTTAGAAAGTGTTATCACCGGTCAACTCTTTGTCGAATTCAGCTTCGAACCCGCAAAAGCTTTTTCTGCAGAAACACATATCGATCATCTCAACGAAAGCATAGATATCGTTGAAATCCCGACTCTGAATTCTTCGCTAGACCAGATCACGGCCGACTTGGCGCAGATCATTGCCGATATCAAAGACCTCGACCTGCAGGAGTTGAGTCAGAATATTAATGCATTAATCATCAGCGCGACCACGCAGCTGCAAGGGCTCGATACCGCTGCGATCAGCACTTCCATCACCGGTACCGCCGATGAGATTCAGAATTTCATCGCTTCGGAGCAATTTAAGCAATCGGTTGACGCGATGCGTATCGCCTTCGATCAAGTGAGCGCCACTGCGCAGTCATTTAATATCGAAGAGGGCCCGCTGGCCGACACCATCGACACTTGGAGTGCGCAAATTACCAAAACGCTCAATAGTTTTGATCGTTTGAGTAACGAGGCCAGCGCACTCATAGAGCCGGGCTCTGACCTGCGTCACGAGTTCGAGTCGATGTTGCGTGAATTAGTGCGCACCGCTCGTTCGATTCGCTTGCTCTCCGAATATATAGAACGTAACCCCAACGCCATACTCACTGGACGTAGCCAGGAAGAGTAGTCTCGACAATGAAATGCATCCCCATAATCGCGCTCGCTCTGAGCATGCTGCTCAGCGGCTGTGTCAATCTTAAGCCCAAGCCAGACCGCACGCAGCTCTTTATGCTGGCATCAGAAGTTGCCGTAGTGAGCGAAGTCGCTGGCAAGCCGGAGTGCTATGTCGGGCGAGTTGAACTACCTGGCTATCTCGAAGGTAAGCGCATCTATTATCGCTCCCCTAATGGTGAACTCGACTCGGTGGCTGGTTCACGCTGGGCAGAGCCCTTGCGGCCCGCACTCCCCAGCGCGTTGGCCATGCACTTGCAAGCAACTGGTGCCGTAAATGTGCGTGCCTATTACCCTTGGCAAAACACTGTGCGTGAGGGGGCCACGGTATCGGTTCAATTTGAGCGCTTCAGCGCCAACGCGAATGGGCAAGTCGAAGTCATTGCACAATGGCAGATCACATTGCCCAACGGAAGTGTGGAGTCGGGGCGTTTTATAGCGCCTCACTCGAGTTGGGACCGTCAGAACGCAGCCGACTACGTGGCTAAGTTCGACGCCGCCTTAGCGGTGCTGGCGGAAAGCATCGCTCAAAAGCTCTAGATCGCTATGACAGATCGCAGCAATCTTTGGAAGGCCCTAGGGCCCGGTATACTCGTCGCCTGCGCCGCCGTCGGCGGCTCTCACTTAGTTTGGTCGACCCGAGCAGGCGCCGAATTCGGCTGGTCACTGCTCTGGCTGGTGCTCTTGGCCAATGCGCTCAAATTCCCCTTCTTTTTGTATGGGCAACGCTACACGGCTGCGACGGGCGAAAGCCTCTTGGCCGGATACAAACGGCAGGGAATCGGCTATGTTTGGGTCTTTCTCGCCGTCAATATCTTGACAGGCACCATCAACATCGCAGGCGTGGGCATGCTCAGCGGGGCCTTGCTGACTGGCTACGGCATCACAGGCATCTCGGTGCCCTTTATTACTGTCGGGGTGCTCTTCATCTGTGCCGCGCTATTGCTGGTGGGGCATTACAAATTGCTCGATTCCTTGGCCAAGGTCATTATCGCGCTACTCGGCATTAGCACCCTAGTGGCGGTTGCCCTGGCGATTCCCAACCGCCCCGAGCTGGCGGCTGATTTTGTGGCTCCCAGCCCATATCAGTGGGCCTCGTTTGCCTTTTTGATTAGCCTGCTAGGCTGGATGCCTGCGCCGATTGATTTGTCTGCCTGGTCTTCACTTTGGATGTTTAGTCGCGAGAAGCAGACCGGCCACTTTGCCACGGTCAAAGAGTCCGCGATCGACTTCTATGTGGGCTATTTCTCTGCCGTCGGTTTGGCCATTTTATTTGTTTCGCTGGGCGCGCTGGTGATGTTTGGCAGTTCCGAGAGCTTTGCGGCGGGGGGCGTCGGCTTTTCCCAGCAATTAGTCAGTCTGTATACCGACACGATCGGTGATTGGTCGCACCTTTTGATTTTGTCGGCTGCTTTCATTACTATGTTCAGCACCACCTTGACTTGCTTGGATGGCTATCCGCGCTCATTGGCGGCTTGCTGCGCGCTGATTAAAGACCTGCCTGCGGAGGCCTTTATGCGCATTCAAAAAGTCTGGATTTTAATTTCTGCGCTCTTGGCCAGTGTGGTGGTGCTTTGCTTTGTGCAAAATTTACTACAACTGCTCAGCTTCGCCGCCATCGTCTCCTTTATCACGTCGCCAGCCTTGGCCTATATCAACTACAGGGTGATGAATGGAGCCAATGTGCCCGAGGCCTATCGTCCAGGACTGGCGCTTAAAGCACTCAGCTGGGCGGGCCTGCTGTTCTTTACCGTGATGACTTCTGGCTATCTTTACGTGACCTTTGTTCGTTAGAAAGAGGGCGGGGCGTGAGGATAGAGTTTGAGCGCAGCAGCGATTATGGGCTTCGCCCATTCTGGCGCTGCCGAGAGCTCGCGGGGCCCCACGATTACGGCTGCACGTAGATCGAGAATGAGCTTTGGCATGGGGCACTGTCCTGCAGCTGGATCTGCGTGCTTTGAATTATCGAACAGGCGCAGGCTATCGATATGTGGCATCAAACGAATCAGATTGCGCCGGCTGCCGTTCCAGCGCTGACGGATTGCTGCTTCTGGTATGTCGTGTCCGTGTTGGCGGACCCGTTGTTGAACACGGGCAATGTTCAACTCGACCGATTCGAGTCCCGCATACCAGACTTTGAGCTTGAGGCCTTGAGCGGCCGCCTCGATCAAGCATTCCGTTATCGTTTGACCTCCCAGTGTGGTTTCAAATGCGAAGGTGCGCCTCGCTAGAGTCGCGGCTTCGAGCATTTCCTTGCCTAAGCTCCACGCATGCCCATTGGCGATGCTCTGCGTCATGTTGGGGTGGAGCGCTTTGAGCTTTTTAGCGGCTAGGTCGGGGTTGTAATAAACGTTGCCCTTCGACTCAATCATCGCGCCGCCGATGCTACTTTTCCCCGACCCATTGACCCCAGCGAGCACGTAAATCGTGGCTGCTGCTGCCATGTTTAATCCGCCTGATGGGCCTTCGCGGCATCGCCGAGTGCGGCGGGGGATGCACTGAAGGCATCTTCATACGCAGCGGCACTTACATCCGATTGCATGTCGGCAAAACGCGTTTCGTAGTCTTGCCGTAGCAGCTCCAACGGGTCCTTACTGGCCAATTCGTTGATGATTTGGTCGTAGAGATCCGCAGGCAGTAGGATCGCTTCGCGCTTGCGATTGCGAGTGATGCTGACAGGGCCTGACTGCGACATCTTTTGAAAAACGCTCTTAAACGCGTTCTTCAGTTCCGACGATGGAGACGCGGGCAGATCCTTGGATGGATGCAGGGCATGAATGTCATAGACCGTGGACATATGGCAAATATTGCCATATTTGCCATTTAGTCAAACTTTATCCAATTCAGGGTCCACAGTTCAGTGCTCTCAGCCGTCAGAGTCGTGCATGACATAGGGCTGTATGGTGGACAACATGCGCTCCGGAATCGAGGCGACCAGGTAGAAGCCATCATCGCGCGCTTCTTCCTTGCGCACGCCACCTTCGCGGTGGAGGCGGGCCACCAAATCGTAGCGCTCATGCGGAATTAATAGACGTAGCTGCGCAAAGTCGGCTTCGACGATGGCTTCCATTTTTTCCTGTAATGCTTCGATCCCTTCGCCAGTGTGGGCGCTGATAAAGAGAGCCTCAGGGTAGCGTAGCGCGAGGTCGTGCTTTGTTTCATCGTCCCAAAGCGCATCAATCTTATTGAAGACGGTGATGATCTTCTTGTCCTCCTTAGTGCCCAGTTCCTTTAGCACGGACATGGTGGTCTCGGCGTGCGAGTCCACTTCGGGGCTATTCACATCCAGCACATGGATCAAGAAGTTGGAGACAATGGCCTCTTCCAGCGTAGCCTTGAAGGCATCCACCAGGCGGTGGGGCAAATTGCGCACAAAGCCCACCGTATCTGTAATCACCAGTGGTTGGCCGGAGGGCAAGGGACAGCGACGCGAGGTCGGGTCGAGTGTGGCGAAGAGCTTATCTTCGGCTAAAATGTCGGAATTGGTCAACTTATTGAGCAAGGAAGATTTGCCCGCATTGGTATAACCGACAATCGCGCAGGTCGGCACCGGCACGGTCATCCGCTTTTTACGCTGCGTTTCGCGATGTTGAATCACGCTCTCCAGCTCGCGCTTCACGCGTGTGATCTGCGTGCGCACCATTCGTTGGTCCAGCTCGAGCTGGGTTTCACCCGCATCACGCTGCATCGAGCCACCGCCGCGTTGACGGCTTAAGTGAGTCCAGGCGCTCTTGAGGCGAGGTAGATTGTGCTCCAAGCGCGCGAGTTCGACCTGTAGCACGGCCTCCTTGGTCTGTGCACGATCACCGAAAATATCTAAAATCACTTCCTGCCGGTCGATCACTAGGATCTTGCCCTCAGCCAGGGCTTCCCAATTGCGCTGTTGGGCCGGTGTGAGTTCGTTATCAAAAATAATGACGTCGCAGTCGTAGGCTTTGGCCTCATCGACCAATTCCTGCGCCTTGCCAGAGCCGACCAGCAGCTTGGCCTGTGGCTTACGAATCGCCACCATGCGCTCATGCATGATACCGAATCCAACGGTATCCACTAGCTCGCGTAACTCATCGAGCAAGCTGCGGGTATTGGAACTGGTGTCGTCAGGGAGCGTCACGCCGATTAGCATGGCGCGCTCAACAACGGTGGGTCTTTCTTTAACGTCGTGCACAGTTTAGGTATTTCAAAAGCGGAAGAGCGGAACTTATGCGACTTTCTCAGTAAATCCACAACGAAATGACGATTTGTTGTGATCGACGCGTTACAGGCGCAATGAACGTAGTGGCGCGCATAAAACTGCTATATTTGGGATTGTCTCTACTTGTGTATCTAGCTTTTTCTCAATGCATGCTACGAGCCTCCGACCTATTTGATTTTCCAGAATCCTTGCCCTTTGCTAGCAGCTTTCGGCCCGAACTCGCACCTTGGGAGTGGTTACCTTTAATCAAGCAAGCTTTGTCTGGATTTGATTTTAAATCCGCGCCTGCACTAAAAGAGAGCTCGATCCCCGCGGGGCTGACGGTAAGTGGCGATGTGTACATTCATCCCAGTGTTCAATTGCCGCCCTTTGGCTCCATTCAAGGGCCCGCTTATATCGGCGAAGACTGTCAGTTGCGCCCCGGAGTGTATATACGTGGCAATGTCATCGCCGGCAAGGGCTGTGTGCTGGGGAATTCCTGCGAGTTTAAAAACTGCCTATTGCTCGATGGCGTGCAAGTGCCACACTTCAGCTATGTGGGCGACAGTATTTTGGGCAATGGCGCTCACCTTGGTGCCGGAGTGATTTGCTCCAATCTGCGACTCGATCAAGCTAATGTGCCGGTCACTTTGCCCAATGGCTCTCGCCACACCACAGAACTGCGCAAGTTGGGTGCATTGATCGCGGATCACGCGGAGGTGGGTTGCAATGCGGTTCTCAATCCCGGCTCCATTCTAGGCAAGCGGGCCTTAGTCATGCCAACAATGGCCTTTCGCGGCACAGTTGCAGAAAATACGATCGCCTACCAAAAGGAGTCGATTCTGAAGGCTCCTCGCATGGATTAATGATATGGATTTGAAGCCTTACGGAGACCGCGGGCTGTTATTGGCCGAGCTCAGCGATGCGCAGCGCACAGCTTGCCTCAATCGTTTAGCGCAAGCCCTGCCGGCTGGCTGTGAGGAATATGTGGTCGGCTACGATAGTATCTTACTGCTCGGGCCAAGCATTGCCTGTGACCAGCAATTCAAAGAAAGTATCCGCTCATTTGTGGCGTATCCACTCGCAGACGCTCCCGAACCGGATTCCCCACGCAGCCATTTCGCTCACTCGCGCAAGCACACTATTGAAGTCTACTACAACGGCGCCGATCTCGAATGGGTGGCTCAGGCCTGCAAATTAAGCATTGAGCAAGTGATCGAGTTGCACACTGCACCCGTATATACCGTGCGGATGATGGGCTTCAGTCCAGGTTTTCCGTATTTGGAAGGATTGGACCCGCGCTTGCAGCTCGAACGACGTGCGTCTCCGCGCAACCGTATCGCCCCTGGCGCAGTTGCAATCGGTGGCTCACATGCCGGCATTTACACCGTAGCCAGCCCGGGCGGTTGGCATCTGCTGGGCCATACCGACTTCCCCTTGTTTGATTTGGAAGCCGCCCGTCACGCTCATGCAAACGCACAGGAGGTCTTCGCGCTGTCCCCAAGCGATCAAGTTCGTTTTCAACCCAAGGAAATCCGTTGATCGAAATCCTCTCCATTGGCTCTGGCCTTTCGATACAAGATCGTGGGCGCGCGGGTTGGCGTCGTTTTGGCGTGCCTGCGGGTGGGGCGATGGACGCCCGTTCGATGGCCTTGGCCAATACACTGCTGTGTAATCCGAGCGATGCGCCGGTGCTGGAAGTGGCACAGCAAGGCGCCAAAATCCGTATTTTAGAAGACTGTTGGCTGGCTTTAGCAGGTGGGGATTTTTGTAGTCGCTTTGCTTCGGGCACGGGGATGCCGTTTGTTGCGGGACAGATACTAGAATTCGATCAAAAGGCTGCGGGTCTTTACGCATATCTAGCACTGCCAGGTGGATTTAAAACCGAGCGCTGGCTCGGCAGTGCTTCAATGGACTTACGCAATGGCATGGGGACTCCAATCCAGAATGGCAGTCGTTTGCCAGCGCAACAGTCGCAGCCAAACGCATCGATCCAATCAGTGGCCCGTCGAATCTCAAGTGTGCCCCAAGAGCACATACCCCATGGATACGCGCATTTCACGCTTCATCCCGGGCCACAATTCAAAAGCTTTAGTCGCGACACACAGCAGCAATTCATTGCCAGCAAATGGACCGTTTCCCCGCGTTCGGATCGGACCGGCTATCGACTGGAAGGTGCCACACTCGACGTCCCAGAATCCATCGCCAGCGAACCCGTGCTGCCAGGCAGTTTTCAAATCCCCGGCAATGGACAGCCCATCGTCACGCTACACGATGGTCCCACCGTGGGCGGTTACGCGAAAATTGCCGTGCTGGCTGCAAAGGATCTCGATCGCTTCGTGCAATGCGCTCCCGGCACCCAACTTACATTTTCATGGCTCAAATAATGCTCAATTGCGACCTCGGGGAAAACGAATCGCTGGAACAGACCGAACAACTGCTCGCGCAAATCGATGCTGCCAATATCGGCTGCGGCTATCATGCGGGAAGCCCCGATAAGACCCGCGCCAGCATTGAGCGGGCACTCAAATACGAGGTTCAAATCGGGGCACACCCCGGGCTGGCGCTGGATGGTGGACGTGGGCAAGCTCTGCCTACACCTACGGAATTTCGCGATTTACTGGAAGTGCAAATTGGCTCCTTTCAAAGCTCCGCTCAGGCGCTAGGCACCCGCACGAGCTATATCAAATTACACGGCAGTCTTTACCATGCCGTCGAAACACAGCCCACACTGGCCGCGGTTTATATCGAATTCCTGCAGCAACAAACGCCGGCCATCGCCACCTTCGCACTGGCCGCCGGTAAGTTTGCCCGAATGGCCAACCAAGCCGGACTGCGCGTGTTTCAAGAAGCCTTTGCCGACCGTGCCTATATGCCCGATGGCTCCTTGGTGCCGCGAGTAGAGCAGGGCGCTGTGCTCTCACATGCCGAGGCACAGTCTCGCTTGAAAAAATGGCTCCAAACAGGCCAATTTCCTACTCGTGGCGGGCAGCCGATCACACTCTCCGCGGATACCCTCTGCGTGCACGGCGACAGCCCAGGCGCACTCGAATTAATCCGCGACATCCAAGCAGCACTCAAAACCAACAAAATAGAGCGTTCCGCTTCGAGATTTAGCTAGCCTCACCGATCACACTCAGTATCAAGTTTAAGCCGTGAGTATCAAAAAACAGAAAAAGGCTGGTAAAGAACTGCTACAAGCAGCGAACAAGGTGTATCATTACCGGCGGGATGTCTTGTCAGAAGCGCGCTTAGTCGAGCTCGACAAAGCTGTGGCCGAATTAGATGCTATGCTGCGTGATCCCGCAGTCAGCGAGAGCCCGCTGGAAGCGTGTATGAACCGCCTCGATGCCTTACTACGCAAAATTGGTGGCAAAATTTACCCCAAAACCTTTTGGAGTGACAATTTAGAAGTCGCGCTGGTCGCTGCCATCATCGTGATCGGCATACGAACTTTCTTTTTCCAGCCCTTCATTATTCCCACCAACTCCATGTATCCCACTTACAGCGGCATGAATGCTGTGATGTATGAAGATAAGGACGACGCGCCCGCTGCACTGACTAAGACATTCCGTTTTCTGACGCTCGGGGCACGCCACAAAGCACTGATCGCACAAAATAGCGGCGACATTCAAATCCCCATGGCCGCCACTCAAGACGGCGGGATGCGTATCTATTTCAAACAAGTTAAAGGCAAAAAGTGGGGCTTTTTACCCACCGTATTGGCCGAATACACCGTCCTAGTCGGTGGCGTACCGCACAGCATACGCGTGCCCGCAGACTTCGACATGCAAGGCACACTATTAAAAAGCTTCCCCGGAGCCGAACCTGAGCTCATCCGCACCAACAATGGCACTGGCTACGCGCTGGATTTACATGCACAAGCACATCCAGGGGAGGCCGTTTTACGCTTCGATATCACTCTGGGCGACGCCTTATTTGTCGACCGCATCAGTTATCATTTTAAACGCCCCCAAGCCGGCGATCCTTTCGTATTTCGCACTCGTGACATACCAGGCATCGAAGGTGGCGCAAATAGCTACGTAGACAAATATTACATTAAGCGCATTGGCGGCGTCGGTGGCGAGACCCTAGAGATCAAAGACAGCGCCTTGCTCGTCGACGGTGAGCCACGCGACGAAGTCGAAGCCTTCGGTCGTAATGCCCGCAAAGAAGGTGAATATGGCGGCTATGTGTATCCCAATTCAAATTCCTCCTCGCCAGCCAAGCTGATGACCGGTCCCGGCGTGACCGCCGAAATACCTGAAGGCAAGTTTGTCGCGCTCGGAGACAACTCCGCCAACAGTCTCGACAGTCGCTATTGGGGCTACGTGCCCGAGAAAGCCGTCATCGGTAAAGCCATCTTCATTTATTATCCATTCACCAAGCGCTGGGGTCTGGCTGAATAATCCACACTGAAAGACTCAATCCGGGCTCCCCTCAATTAAGCTGATATATTACGCACAATATATATTATGTCTAATTTTCATTTTTAAGACTCAAAACTTACAGAATTTGTATATGAATTCTTGCTAGCCTACGGCACTCCCAATGCCTCGATTGCGCGCTTGAAATCTAGCCAGATGAATCTGGCTAGAGTCGAAAACCACGTGATGGAAATTTTGCAGCAACGGGAGAATCACTCCGATGTGTATATTCGACGGTTACAACAGCTTCCTTCATAGCATAGATATGACCGTCTTTGAGTTCAGCTCTCTTTTGATCGCCATACCAGTTGCGGTTATCACATGCGGTCAAATATTCACAACTAGAAAGCATAATAGACTGTCATGCAGTCCTAGGCTGGTGTCAGAGATCAATCGTGATCATTCAGACGATACCTATCTAATCACATTTACAGTTTTCAATCGGGGCCTAGGGCCTGCTGAAATAACAAGTATTCAGCTTTATCTCGATAACGAGCTATGCCCCGAAATCGAACACCCATGTCGTGAGCTTTGTGAACGTGTCTTTAGTAAATATGAGGACTTCATCAAAGTTAATTATGATGCTTGGTTTAGCGCTGGTTACCTCATCGCTGAAAAAGAAAGCTACAAATTCGTTCAACTTAAGTTCAAAGGCGGACAACAGATCCCACTCGCCGAAATCCAAAAAGATTTAGAACGCTTTCGAATCAAAATCGAATATGCATCTTTATACGGCGAAAAACACTCCTTCGACAGCGACAAGAATTAACTCCTATGACCACCCACCACCTCCCCATTTCCATCCCCGACATACTCCACGGCAAGTCTGTGTAGTGGGAGCGTTTGGAGTTCAAGCAGGGCTGAAATTCCGGGGGATTTGCAATACAGCTAGAAATCCCAACTTGACACTTGTTATCCCCTGATCTTGTGGTAAGTTTTTACCACAAACTAAAAAGGAGAGAAACATGTTCAACGAAACCGTAAAGAAGCTACGCATTGAGAAACGACTGACCTTGCGCGATTTTTGTGCAGCGGTTGGTCTCGATCCTAGCAACTGGAGTAAGGTCGAGCGTGGGATCAATCCGCCTCCGGGGGATATCAAAACGCTGGAGAAGCTTGCAGTGTTCTTCGAATTGGAGGGAGCCGCTAAACTCAATTTTATCGATGAAGCGGCGCTACAGCGAAACGAAATTCCTGCGGATATTGCGGGAAACTCAGTGTTACAGAGCGCCCTCCCCGCTTTCTTTCGTGCAGCCCGCGGGCACGAGTTGACTCCGGAAGAGTTGGAAAAGCTTTCTGAGGACATCAAGAAACTGCACACGCCGGATTCTCTGACCCAATAGTAAAATGGAGCACGTCTGGCAGAAAATCGATGAACTCAGGCAATCTTATCCGATCCTAGGCGAGTCCAGCACTCCAATCGACGTATTCAGTTTCTTCGAACTGGACTTGGGTCTTGATGCGATCCCGTTCGACGATTTGGATCGCAATTACAGAGCGGAAGCGGCGATTACTGCAGATTTCACGGGGCTCTACATTGATGCGGAACAATACAACATACTGGAGACAGCTCCTGTCTGGAAACTGAATCGGCTGAGGTTTACAATTGCCCATGAATTAGGGCATTACTTTTTACATCGGGATTTACCACAGGCGGAAGATTTTAAAAGCCTAGAGAACTTTGCCAAATGGACCGCCAGTTACAAGGGACGCAAATATACAGTTGAACAAGAAGCCAATGAGTTTGCGGGCCGCTTGTTAGTCCCACTTCTTCGAATTCAAGAAATGTATGATACCTTTGCGGAGCAAGCTCGGAAACTGGTCATTAACTTCGATAGAAACGAACAACTACGCACTCAGTTTGCCGACCAAATCGCTCCCAAATTTGGAGTGAACACACTAGTCATCACCGCAAGATTAGACCGCGATGGCATCTGGCCATCCGCTTAGAATCCTTGCAGCTATCGACATAGGCATTGACTACACAGGACCTGCGACCATTTTTGTTTATTACATCTCTCCAGTTAGTTTCGACAACTGGACGCGGGACGGTTTTCTTAGGAAGTCGTCCCTGCATTTTTTTATCAGCTAGACTAAGCGAGAAGGTAATGGAGTTGGCATCCATCAGATTCGCGATTGCCTTCGACCGAATTTGATTTGAATTTCTGGAAAATGACAACTGCCACCAAGTTAAAAGCACCGACCTACATGCGTCAGCGACTGCTGCTGTTCTTTTTGGACGCTGCGGGCGACGCGCTTTCAAAAATGGATCTGCAAAAGCTGCTCTTTCTCTACCATGAGGACACAGAGGCAGCGCATTACGCCTTTGTGCCATATCGCTTTGGTAGTTACTCTTTTCTGGCGGCAGATGACCTTGATTTAATGGAAAAACGTGGCTGGGTGGAATCAGAAGGCAAAGAACTCACCTTGGGCGCAAGTATTGAAAAGGAAAGCTGGGCGCGTAACAATGCAGAGCGACGAGCTGTCAAACGCTGGATGTATCGAAATACGCACCGTGGTGATCGCTTGGTAGCTGAAACCTACCGTCGCTTCCCCTACTACGCGATTAACAGCGAAATGCGTGAACGACTCTTAAGCAGTGCTGAGATGGCAGCAGTAAAAAGCGCCTTGCCTCATCCAGAGGAAACGACAGATCCGCTCGTCTTCACAATAGGATACGAAGGCATTCATTTTGAAGAATACATCAACAAGCTGATCCGTCATCAAGTGGCAGTGCTCTGCGATGTGCGACGAAATCCGCTCAGCCGTAAGTTCGGCTTTTCTTCGAAAATGCTGGCACGTGTCCTTCCAAGCTTAGGAATCGAGTATATTCACTTGCCCGAGCTAGGAATCGAATCCGACAAGCGCAAGGAACTTAATTCGATGGCGGACTATGAAAGTTTATTCGCTGGCTATCGTGTGGAACTTCCAAATCGGACAAAGGGCTTAGATCGCTTAAAATCGATCATTGATCAACATAAACGCGTTGCCTTAACATGCTTTGAAGCGGAACCACATTGCTGTCATCGACACTGTATTAGCGATTTACTTGAAGCGCAGGCTGGCTATAAAGTAACGCATCTATGATCGAGAGAATTCTGATTACTGTTAAAACCTACCCCACTCTATCAAGTAAATATGCTGAATTGGTCTGCACGGCAGGCGTGAATGACCATGGTGATTGGCGGCGCATTTATCCTGTCTGCTTCAGGCAATTACAGGATGACAGCCAGTATCAGAAATATCAGTGGATCGAAGCGGACATTGAGAAGTCGACGACGGACAGACGCCCAGAAAGCTTCAAAATCGTCAATCCTAATAGCCTACGGTTGATTGGTAATCCATTATCAACTGCCCATAAATGGGATGCACGAAAAGACGTCTTTCAGAGTAAAGTTGCTCTTGAACTGGACTTAGCGAAGCTCTTCGCTCGAGCACACGCAAATGAACAATCGTTGGCTCACTTTCAACCGACAAAGTGGCTAGGTTTTGTTGTTGAACAGGTTGAACGAGAATGGGATGCAAAGAAGCTAGCTCTACTTGAAGCTGAGCGAAAGCAACAGGACTTATTCAAAGACGAGAAAACCTTGGAGGAAGAGTTGAAATTGGTTAAAAAGTTGCCCTATAAGTTTTCGTATCGAATCAGAGATGCGAAAGGCAAAGAGTCCAAAATGATGATCGAAGACTGGGAAATTGGTGCACTCTACTGGAATTGCCTTAAGCGTGCTCATGGCGATGAAGACGTTGCCGTACAAAAAGTCCGTGAAAAATATTGGGATTCTTTCGTTAAAAGTGGGAGATACGACCTCAGCATTGTTCTAGGTACAACACTTCAACATCATAATAAGCGAGCACCCAATCCTTACGTGATCATCAGCGTCGTGCCGACACCACATGAACCGCAAATGTCGCTATTGTGAAATCGTTTGCTAGCAGGCCAAGGCACTAAGTAGTAAAGGACGCTAGTGATTCACTAATAAATAGATAAGACAACGTAGGAGAGTAAAACAAACCAACAGGCACCAAGTAGAGGCACCAAGTGGAAGAACATGCACAAGAAGCCGCATTCAGCAGAAAAACAGACATTCTAAAGGCAAACCAGTCCCCCATGACCACCCACCACCTCCCCATTTCGATCCCCGACATACTCCACGGTAAGACTGTGGAATGGGAACGTTTGGAATTTAAGCAGGGCTGGAATCCCGAGGCGGTGCTGCATACCATCTGTGCCTTTGCGAATGACTTTCATAATTTGGGCGGTGGTTACATCGTGGTGGGCGTTGCGGAGGCGAATGGTCGGCCGGTCTTGCCGCCGGTGGGATTGGATGCGGATACAATCGATGCGATTCAAAAGGAGTTGCTGAACCTTGGGCATGCGGCGATTCAGCCGCAGTATCATCCGCGCACCGTGCCATACGAGATCGACGGTAAGACCATTCTCATCATCTGGGTACCGGGTGGTGAAACACGCCCGTATAAAGCAAAGCTCAGCCTCTCCGAAAAGAAGGCGGCCGACTGGGGCTACTACATTCGCAAGCAATCGAGCACCAATCCCGATCGCGCCGAGGCCGAGCGCACTTGGAATTTCCCCTATGCCGCGATTGAGGAAGCACTGGTCAATGCCGTGTATCACCGCTCCTACGAGATTCGAGAGCCCGTGTAGGTGCGGATCACACGTGAGGAACTAGTCATCCTTAGCTTTCCTGGTCCTGACCGTTCGATCAAGATGGATGCCCTGCGACAAGGTAAAGCTGTGAGTCGCCGCTACCGCAATCGTCGCATTGGCGAATTTTTGAAAGAACTGGAACTCACTGAGGGCCGCTCGACGGGCATCCCGAAGATGCTGCGTGTGATGGCCAGCAACGGTTCACCAACTCCAGAGTTCGAGACAGATGAAGACCGCACCCACTATTTGGTGCGCTTGCCCGTGCATCCAAATGCAGACTGGCAGGATTTGACGGCGGACAAGTCGACCGGACAAGTCGACAGACAAGTAGAAGCTACGCGGGGACCAAGTAAGGCACCAGTAAAGGCACCAGTAAGTGAGAAAATACCCCAAATCTTAAGACATCTGAATCAGCATGGCGCGACTGGAATTACCGAGTTACTCGAACTCCTTGAATTGAAGAATAAACGACGACTACGAGAGAACCATCTCACCCCAACTATTGATCAGGGTTATATCGAATGGACCGAACCGAATTCCCCCAATAGCCCGGCGCAAAAATACCGCCTGACTGCTAAAGGACGGGAACTTTTAAAAACACTCTAATGCCCAACCTCATCGAAGTTAACATCAATTTAGGTATGACGACGAAAGTTGGCTCATTGTCGCGGCTTAAAAGGCTCTGAATATTGATTGCAATCGAGTGTCCGAAGGCGCAAAACTTAGGCGGGGTTGGGGGCGTTCATTCTAAAGAGTTCACTGCCCCAGCTATTTCACTCTATTGTCAGCCTTTGACATACTGATCTCTACATTCTCCTTATGCGCCAAGCACCTCTTTATAACTGGTTAAACGAACGCACTGCAGGTGCACTCTTACATGTCAGCTCGCTGCCCTCGGATACGGGGATCGGTAACTTGGGCGAAGGTGCTTACCGCTACATCGATTTCTTGCACAACTCGGGCTTATCGGTATGGCAAATCTGTCCGCTGGGCCCGACGGGCTTTGGAGATTCCCCCTATCAATGTTTTTCGGCCTTTGCCGGGAATCCATATTTCATCGATCTAAAGCCGCTTCTTGCGGAGGGATTGATCACGGATGAAGAGTATGAAAGCTTGGCAGCGCTGCCCCGGGAACATGTCGATTATGGAGCACTTTATCATGCGATTTGGCCTGTATTAGGTGCCGCCTATCAGCGTTTTAAAGCCTCTAAAAAGAAGCAATTTCTAGATTACGGCTCGATTACTAAATTTCGCAAGGCGCAGGCAGCTTGGCTAGAGGACTACGCCCTCTTCCTCGCCTTAAAGCAGGACTTTGGCGGTGGTTGCTGGCTGGACTGGCCCGCCGCTTATCGCAGCGCAGCCAGTGCACGAACTCAAGAAATCTCGGACTCAGTCCGTGAGGCCGCGGATGCGCATGTGTTTTATCAATATCTGTTCTATGCGCAGTTGGCACAATTACGTGCCTATGCGGGCCGCCAAGGCGTTGAAATTATGGGCGACGCGCCGATCTTTGTGGCGCTTGATAGTGCGGATGTCTGGGCCAACCCTGAACTCTTTCAACTCGATAAAGACGGTCACCCTAAAGCGGTGGCTGGGGTGCCGCCTGATTATTTTGCCGCTGATGGACAGCTCTGGGGGAACCCTCTCTATGATTGGAAGGCACACCTGAAGACGGACTTCGCATGGTGGATACAGCGCATCCAATCGAACTTAGAGTTTTACGATATCGTGCGTCTCGATCACTTCCGTGGTTTTGAGTCCTATTGGTCGGTGCCGGCAGGTGAAAAGACTGCGCGCAATGGCACGTGGACCCCCTGCCCCGGCCTGGAATTGTTTCAAGCCATCCGCGCGGCTTGCCCGGAGGCAAAGCTTGTGGCGGAAGATCTCGGCATCATCACCGATGAAGTCAATGCCTTGCGCCAAGCGACTGGCCTTCCCGGCATGGCTGTTCTGCAGTTTGCTTTTGGTGGCGAAGCGGACAACGCGTATTTGCCCCACAACTACGAGCGGAATTGCGTCGTCTACTCAGGCACACATGACAACGACACGACCATCGGCTGGTATCAAGGACTAGACGAGGTCACGCAAGACCACATTCGTCGATACATCGGCGTCTCGGGAGATGAGATTGCTTGGGATTTTATTCGACTGGCGATTAAATCCAGTGCGCATTTGGCGGTCTTCCCCTTGCAGGACCTCATGAGTCTTGGCAGTGAAGCTCGCTTGAATACGCCCGGCGCGCCGACAGGCAATTGGCAATGGCGTTACTTGCCGCATCAACTCGATGCGCTGGAAACGCAAAGTGCAGATTATCTGCGCGACTTACTGCAGCTTTACGGTCGATAGGTAGCAGCATTTTTTAATCACAAGGTGCTTTTTACGAGCTTTTTACGAGCGCTTACATTCACTGGATGCAGACCACGAATAATGCGTCCACTACGTTCTTTTTATTTGCGTGCAATGGTCTTGCACGCACTTTTATATGAGGCAAATACCATCGACATTTAACTTCACCTAATAGTGGCTAAATCCTCAAATATGCATAAAGAATCTAACTTCTGGGCACAAGAAATCCTGTCAGGTGATGTCGAAAAATGGCACCGGCGCTCAGCCTTAAAGCGCCTGCGTTGGCGCGTGATTATTCGTGCAACTCTAGGGTTGAAACGTTTGGTAGATATCGTGGGAGCCTTGGCAGCGATCGTAGTGAGTTCCCCCATTTTTATACTGACGGCATTGGCGATCAAATTGGATGATGGTGGTCCCGTGCTTTTTAAGCAGATTCGAGTGGGCGCAGGCGGTGAGTTGTTCGAAATTTGGAAGTTTCGCTCGATGGTTCTCAATGCCGACCAGATAAAAGATGAGATCTTAGAGCAAAATGAGCATGGGGATAGCGGTGTAACCTTTAAGATGAAAGACGACCCACGTATTACCAAGCCAGGCAAGTGGATTCGCAAGTTGTCGATCGATGAATTTCCTCAATTTTTCAATGTATTGATCGGCAATATGTCTCTGGTGGGACCAAGACCGCCAGTGCCACGTGAAGTCGCGCTTTATGGGGCGCGCCACTTGCGTCGACTTCGTGCGAAGCCAGGAATCACCTGTTTATGGCAAATTGGAGGGCGTGCGGACATTGATTTCGAAGGTCAGGTGCGCTTGGATTTACAATATATACACTCGCAAGGCTTTTGGTCCGACTTGGTCATTTTGATTAAGACAGTGCCTGCAGTATTACTAGGAAAGGGGGCTTACTAAGATATGAGCGAAATCCCTGAATTGAATCGAACTGGCCCCATTGAATGGCGGCTCGCCCTGCCCGACTGGGGACGACTGGACACTGTTTGGGAGCGTCGTCTGCCCTTCGCACTCTGGCATGTCGGCGAGCAAGCTTTGCTCTTTCATTGGTTAGATGCAGCGGTGGATCAAGGCTCGGAAAAAGTGGTGCTCTACATTTCTGACCGCCCAAGTGATGTCCGCAAAGCAGTGGAAAAAGCGACTCTCTGGCCCATTGAAATTGAGATCGTGACAGTGCCCAGTATTCAAGGCTTAGATTGGGATGATTGCATCAATCACTTACCGAGGACCCCTGCCCTCACAACAGAGCCCGAGGCAGGATGGGGCCTGATTAAATATTGGCATCAGTTAGAACAGGACTGGCTCACCACATTTACGGAAGAAACCAAAAGCTACGGTATTTATGCGGCCATTGGGCGCAGTTGCGAAATCGCCTCCGATGCGAAATTGAATCCCCCTTTCTGGCTGGGAAATCACGTGTCGATCGGGCCTGGCTCTGTGATCGGCCCCGGTGCTGTGGTTGAAGATGGTTGCATCGTTGCCGGCATGAGTCGACTCGAACGCGCTCACTTAGCGGCACATACTTACTTGGGGCCCGAAACGGACTTAGTGGACAGCATCATCCATCGCAACAATTTGCTAAACATGAGGCATGGGGCCTATGTTCGGGGCTTAGAGGGCTTTGTTGCCTCTAGCTTGCAATCATCCGGTGGCAAGCCTCACCAACAAAAACACGCGTCAATACGGGATCGATTACGTGCCTTACGTCTACTCTGGCGCTGGCGCAATCATTCTAAGGCTGAGGGCCATTTTCAGGGAGTTGATGGTAAGCAATGGCCCTGCTTAAACAGTCGTTCGATAGAAGACCGCGGCCCCTGGCTAGGCCTTGTCATGAAAGGTAAATTAGCGCTATTCGGCATTACGCCCCGTGAAGCGTCTACGCTAGACGAACTACCCGAGGAGTGGCAGTCGATCTTACGCAAGGCACCCTTGGGGGCCTTTAGCTATGCGGATGTAATGGGCGCGCATGAACCTGGTGATATGGATGAAGCGCTCCACTGCGTATATCATGCCACTACGGACGAGGCGCTTTGCCGCCAACTCTTTGATAATTGGCTGATGGATATTCTAGGGAATTAACAATATAAGAAAGGTGACGACATGAAAGGTATGGTATTTACAAATTTCCTCGAAATGGTCGAGGAGCGCTACGGCATCGACATGGTGGACACGATTATTGATGCATCGGATTTGCCATCCAATGGTGCCTATACAGCCGTCGGCACTTACCCGCATACTGAAATGGTCAGTTTGCTCATTTCGCTGGAAAAAGAAACCGGCGTCACTGTCTCTGAGCTTTTAGTGCTCTATGGCACGTATCTTTTTGGTAAACTCGCGCAAGGCTACCCTGTGATGCTAACGGATTGCAATTGTAGCCGTGATCTATTGATTCGCCTCGACGGCGTCGTGCATGTGGAAGTCGCTAAGCTTTATCCGGACGCGGAACTTCCTCGATTTAAAACAGTGGAGCTGCCCAATGGTGATCTGGAGATGACCTACCTCTCTGATCGGCATCTTGAAGACTTAGCCGAAGGGTTGCTACGTGGCAGTCTCGTGCATTTCAAAGATCAAGCCACGATTACGAGGCACCCTCAAGCGGACGGCAGCGGCGTCGTCTTTAAAGTGTGCTATGCAGCCAACACGGACCGTTAATGGACGAAACTCAGAAGTGGGAACGCCGACTGCTACGTGAGCGCACTGCGCGACGTGAAGCGGAGCGTTTGCTCGAAGTTAAGAGCTTCGATCTATACAAAAAAACCTGTGAGCTCGATGATTTAGTCGCGCAGCAGCAGGTCACAATTGAAGAGAGGACGCACGACTTAGCACAAGCGAGTGCGCAGGCAGTCATGCTCTTCGACGCGGTCAGCCACACGGATAATGGGGTCCTCATTACAGGCCCTGATAATACTGTGATTTGGGCGAATAAAGCGACGCAGCGCATTTCAGGCTATAGCCCTGATGAGTTGATTGGTCACAAACCTGGCGACTTACTCCAAGGAGAAGAATCCTCAGAAGAAACGCGACAATACATGCGCGAAAAAATCGCTGCGAGAGAGCCCTTTGAAGTCGAGATTTTAAATTACTCGAAAAATACGAAGAAGGCTTATTGGGCGCACATACAAGCGACCCCAGTTTTCGACGAGAAGAAGTCGTTTAAGTATTTTATCGCGATTCAATCGGATATAACTGAAGCACGTAAAACTCAGCAACGGCTCGCTCAAGAGAGCTCGCGTGCGAACCAATTGGCTGAGAAAGCTGAAGAGGCAAATCTAGCAAAAACACGCTTTTTAGCGACCATGAGTCACGAACTAAGGACGCCACTCAATGGTATTATTGGCTATTCGCAGGTTTTGGAAAATGAGCGCAGCTTGGATTCGAAGCAAATTAAGCAAATCCGGATCATACGACGCAGCGGCGAACACTTACTGGCATTGATTAATGATCTGCTGGACGTCTCTAAAATCGAACAAGGCGGCCATCGCCTAAGTCCGACGCGCTTCGATTTAGAAGGCATGCTTAATAGCGTGATTGACATTGTTCAGTCAAAAGCAGACGAGAAGAATTTACAGCTGCGAAAGCTCTATCGCACGCAAGACCTCCTCGATTCTCAGGATAAAATTTACCTCATTGCCGATTCGCGCTCACTTCGGCAGGTCTTATTAAATCTGCTCGGTAATGCGATTAAGTTTACGGAGGAAGGCTCGATCTCTTTGAATGTCGAGCTGTTATCCTTAAAGTCAGATCGGGGCCGAATTCGTTTCGAAGTCACGGATACTGGGCGCGGCATTCCGCCTGATAAGCGTGAGGCATTATTTAAACCTTTTCGCCAAGTGGATGAAGCGCGCGATGTGGTCAACGGCACAGGTCTGGGCTTATATATTGCGCAAAAGTTTGTCATGTTGATGGGAGGTGAAATCCTAATCGAAAGCACAGTGCTAGAAGGTAGCTGCTTCTACTTCGAGCTCGAGTTCCCCGTGGAGATCTCCCAGGAGCCGACGGCTACGAATGGAGATTCGAACGAATACAAGGGCGATGGATTCCCAGTCGCTTACTCAGGACCGCCGAAAAAGATCTTAATCGTAGATGACGTGAAGGATAATCGTTTGCTGCTAAATGATTTATTAGAACCCGTAGGCTTTGATCTTGATGTGGCCGAAAACGGACATGAAGCGCTACGCTTGATTCGACAGAATTCATATGATTTAGTGCTCAGCGATGTAATCATGCCTTTCATGAGTGGCTACGAGCTCGTCGAGGCAGTTCGAGCCGATCCCAAGATTGCGAAAACCCCCATATTTGCGATATCAGCCAGTTTAATGCAACTGTCTACGATGGAGAAACAGCGCATGCGAAAGTTCGATAGCTTTATCGCAAAACCAGTGAATGCGAATGATTTATTTGATGCGATCCGTGCTCCGCTTAAAGTGGATTGGCTTTACTCGAATAGCGCGCGTCCTCCAAAAACAAAAACTCCTGATAATCATTCTCGAGCTAGTGAAGGGCCAAATTATTTGCAAAACCCAATTGCTGAGTTGATACAAGAACTCCTGATATTAGCGCGTGTTGGAGACGTAAAAGCCCTGCAGCAAAGTTTGCCGCAATTGCGTGAAACCGATCAGGACACAGCGATCAAAGTGGAAAACTATTTAAATAACTACAAAATGGATCAAATCATCACTGAACTCGAATCCTCACTCGGAAGGATATCACATGCATAAAACTAAACGCACGATACTATTGGTTGATGATAGTGTTCCAAATGTTGATTTACTGTTGGACCTGCTCGATGGCCTGGGGCATCGTGTACTAGTCGCTGAGAATGGCGAATCCGTGCTTCAACGGTGCCGCTTAGCGAAGCCAGATGTTATTTTCATGAATACTATTCTGCCAGGGATTGACGGGGTTGAGTGTTGTCGTCGAATCAAAGCTGAAGCAGAATTTAGACAAATCCCCGTGGTCATTATGTCAGACGACAGCGACGACGGGGAATTGCGTAGTCGTTGTTTTAAATCGGGTGCATGTGCCTTTATCACGAAACCAGTCATACGGGATGAAGTGGTTGCAATTTTAAATAATCAATTAGAGCTAATTGAATTGCGCGAGCAGGTCAAAACTTCGAACGGAGCCGAAGCACGTTCATTGGAAGAGTTTGATCTCCTCGTGGACTTTATCGCGCATGACATGAAAAGTCCAATCGTATGCATTACTGGCTTTGCAGAAGAGCTAGCGGAGCAGTTTTCAGAAGTTGAAGTCGATGCGGAATGGCATGAGTTTCTAGGCTATATACATCATTCGGCAAATGATGTTGATATTATATTAGAGGCACTGGTGCTGCTCAAAAATTTAAGGACACTAGAATGGCGAGAACCAGAACTGGTGAAACTAGAAAGCTTGTTTCAAGGGGTGCTGTCTCGCTATGAGCAGTTTGAATCTTACAAGCCGCTAGAAATGAACGCGAGCTGTAACGATTACTCTGTGATTTCTCAGCCTACCCTGCTGGAAGAACTCGTCTTTATCCTAATTCGTAATTTTGGCAATCTGATAGAGCCTGGAGAGACTTTACAATTGAACGTAGAAATCGAGAGCTCCAATAATGGGCAAATCTTGCTGCGTTTAAATGCAAATACGAGAGCAATGACCGATGTGGAATTGTCTCATATTTTAGAACCTCTACAGGGTAAAAAGCGTAAACGAGTAAAAGATGTTAGCATTCAGATGTTATGCGCTCAGAAAATCATTTCATACCTAGCGATTAATGCATGGGCAGAACATGGTCCCAAAGATTCGTTAACGGTATGCCTGAACCTAGAAAATGGAGGATGAAGTAATGATTCAAGAGTCCTCACTACATATCACTGAGTTTGCCCTCACAAATGATGTAAGCAAGGTTTCATCGATTCGCGATCGATTTGTCAATTTCCTCAGTTCGCTTGGGCTGAACGAAAGAGAGAAAGACGCTTGGAAACTGGTGTTCACTGAGCTCATTAATAATGCCATTGAACACGGCAGTGGTGCACAAGCTACTCAAAAAATTTACGCAAGGTGGTGGTCTGTAAATAATTCAGTTTGGCTGGAGACCGAAGACTCTGGTGAAGGGCCACCTCGCAAATTGATTCGCAACCCGACCCTGCCCACGGACCCTCTAGCTGAAGGTGGCCGTGGTCTCTACATCATTCAAGAGTTTGCGGATCACTTCAACCATTGGTATAGCTCATCAGGCTACATGGCTAAAGTTTGCATAGGGTATAATCGCTTAAATAACGTGCTCCCTCTTAATCCGGAAATGGATGCCATTTTGGACGAGCTTTCCGACTGCTACGAGAGCCTGTCGCTTTTTGACCGAATGGCTGCGAATCTGTTACAGGATGAGAGAATTGATCGCTTTGTGCAGTCTGCACTCAATATGTTTATGGATGCGCGAGATTATTCGGCAATCCACCTCGAACTGTATCAAGCTGAAAAAAATTCGATCTATCAATGGATCAGTTCTATCGACGCATATGGTGTATTTGGGCAAATTAACTCTGATGCGTCTGAACTCTTGCGCTTGAATGATTCCATCAATTGGTCGACCAAACGTAGTAACCACCCCTTTAGTAGTGCAGAGAAATATCCGGTCGGATGTTGTGCTCCCTTGTATGTCGGAGATGAAATTGTCGGTTTAATCGCAGTCGGATGTGAAGCGAATGACCAAATCATCTTGTCTAATGACGTACGCAATTTACGCGCCTTAGCCGATATTATCGGAGTTTCTGTCAGTCGTGCTCTTTTAGACATTGAGAAAGACGAACGGAAGCGTCTCGCAACTGAGATGCATATCGCGACTGAATTACAGCAGCAACTATTACCCATTGATAAAGAGATTTCTGAGATCCCAGGTTATGAGCTTTTTTACAGTAGCATTAGTGCGCTTGAAGTGGCAGGTGATTTTGTAGAAGTCCGTCAGAATGATGCGGGCGAATATTTAGGCTGTGTAATTGATGTGATGGGCAAAGGCGTCTCTGCAGCCATTTTAGCGGGCATTTTTCGCAGCCAATTTATCGCCTACTCTTTTCGCGGAGGCTCCCTGTCGACTTTCATTGAAGGCGTCAATCAATCGCTAGAAAGCCAACTCGGAGGTGCGACTATGTTTATCACCGCCTTTATTTTTAAGATCAACCCCGAGTCACATGAGATCACCTATGCAGCAGCAGGACATCCTCCCGCCCTACTCTTTCGTGGCGATGGTGCACTCCAGGAGCTCGTCTCTACCGGCCCTCCAATGGGACTATTTCCAGAGATCGAGTATGGGCAAACTCAGATCCAAATGTCAGCGGGCGATCGACTCATCGCCGTCACCGACGGGCTCTATGAGTGGACTGAGGGGGAAGATATCTTTGGCTGGGAAGCTATGGTTAAGTGGTTTACAGACAATCAACATTTGGACTCCAAAACACTCTGGAGTCAGCTGCAAAGTAAGATGCTGCAAGCGCGCGTCTCTCAGTCCATTGAGCAAGAGGATGATGAAACACTCTTAATTTTAACACGCAAATAATATGAAAAAGGTTTTAGTAGTCGATGATGACATCGTAATGTTCCGTCTCTTCCAGGTGCAGGTAAAGCGAGCGGGCTGTGATGGTTATTTCTTTTGCGACGCTCAATCGGCTTTGGAACAGTTGCAAGATATACAGCCGGATTTAGCTGTACTAGATTACAATCTACCAGATCTAGACGGTGCGGAACTCTACAAACGCATTCGCAGCACTGCCGGATTGGAGAGTATTCCCATTGTTTTCGTGACTGGTTCGGTGCAGGATGAGGACTTAAAAGCCATCGAATCACTGGGAGCCGACGCTGTGCTTTCAAAGCCTTTCAGCCCAAGGATCCTACAAAATCTGATTAAGAAGTTACTCAACATTGGATGAAGAAAAAGACGCTCCACCTCTTTATATTTGCAGATGCACTCGGCTGGGAGCTAGTGCAGCACTATGGCATCCTCAAGAAAGTGACTCCCCAGCAGAAGAAATGCGAAACACTGTTCGGATATTCCGCAACATGCGACCCGACCATTCTCACTGGTGCTTCGCCCCGTGAGCACGGGCATTTTTCTTTTTTTGTTAAGTGTGATCCAAAGCGCTCTCCCTTTAAGTTGATGCGCTTTTTTAAGTGGATTCCTGACCGAATCGGAGGTTATCATAAAATTCGCAATCGGCTCAGTCGTTACTTCTCTAAGTCAAAAGGCTACACTGGCTACTTTCAGCTCTACAGCGTGCCTTTTCGCTTTTTGCCTTGGCTGGACTACACCGAAAAGCAGGACATCTATGAACCAGGCGGTATTATCGGTGGGCAGCCTACCATTTTTGAAACCTGGAAACAGTCAGGCAAAGTCTGGCACCGTTCGAACTGGCGCAATGGCGACGCGGCCAACTATGCCGAAATGGAGGCACTGATTCGCAAGGGCGAAGTTGAGCTCGCCTACCTTTTTACCGCAGGCCTGGATGCGGCCATGCACCGCTATGGGCCTTGGTCTCCGCAGGCCAAAGCTGCCTTTTTAGAATTTGAGCAAAAAGTTGAATCACTGGAAGCCTTGGCCAAGGAGCATTACGATGAAGTCCGGATCGCGATCTTCAGTGACCACGGTATGACAGAGGTCACGCAGAACTCTGATTTACGTCGTCGCTGCGAAGCACTACCGCTCAAGTATGGTGTAGATTATATCGCCGTCTGGGACTCCACAATGGCTCGTTTTTGGTTTTCGACCGATGTCGCACGCGAACAAATTACCGCACTGCTGCAGCAGGCCAATGAAGGTGCCATCGTCAGCGATGAGCAACTCGCAGATTGGCGCTGCGACTTTGCCGACCAGCGCTATGGTGAACTATTTTATTTACTGAAGCCGGGCATCCTATTTGTGCCCTCCTTTCTAAACATGAGCCATGTGCCTGGAATGCACGGCTACTCTCCCGATGATAAAGATAGTGCGGCCTCTTGGCTCGCTAACTTCGAAAGCAAACACCCCGTCAACCGCCTAGAGGATATCTATGCGGTGATGCAAGCCGCCGCGCTCGATTAAATGCCTAAGCCCGCACCTCATTACATTGCAGGTCATAAAAAACCTGATACCGATTCGGCTGTGGCCGCCGAGGTATTGGCTTGGTTATATCGTGCCAATGCTGCAGAGTTTAAAAATGCGATTCCCGTCTGCCTAGGTCCCCTCAATCGCCAAACACGCTGGCTCTTCAAACAAGCTGGAATCAAGCCTCCCGAAAAGCGTGATAGTTGTCTCTACACCGCCGAGGAAATTGCCCGCCCCGTGCCTTGTATCTTTCAAGATGCCCCACTGCGCGAAGCCTTAGAGACCATGCAGCGTAGCTTTAGTGACTTTGTGGTAGTCGTCGATGAGTCAAAGCAGCCTTTGGGCATTGTGAGTGATCGTACACCGCGCACGAATTATCTATTGCAGTGTAATATTGAAGACCTCATCGGCACTCTACTTGACTTTGAGCACATCATCAAAGGCTTATCGCTCGCGAGGTTAAACGCTGTTGAGTTACTTGAAGTGCAACGCTTGGAGGTCCCCTTGCATCGACATAGTATTACTGGTAATTGGGACCCACATACAGCCATTGTAATCGGTGATCGAGATCTATTATTAGAGGATATCGCAAAGAACCCGCCTGCCGCGGTGATCCTGACTGGCGTCTCCGACGAGCGGGCTAAAGCGATCACTCAGCGACTCTCCTGTCCGGTCTTCCTCTATCGTGGCTCAGTCATCAGCATGATGACGCGCCTACCAGGCTGCTTTCCCTGTTCTGAGGCGATGATCGAAGATTTCGCATCCGTCGATAGCCAGATGCGAGAGGACGAGATTTCGAGAGCAATCAAAAACGCTTCTGCGGGCCTATTGGTAATCGATTCTAAAAATCGCGTAATCGGCAGCATCGCCCCCATCGACTTGCTAAAGCTCAAACGTCCTAAGTTAAGCTTAGTCGATCACAGTGAGCGTGGGCAGGCGATTCACGGGCTGGCCGATGCAGAGATTGTAGAAATCATCGACCACCACCGACTCGGTGATGTGGAAACCATTTCTCCCCTCAGTATCGATGTCCGCCCGCTGGGATCCACTGCTTCGATCTTATATGAACGAATTAAAGAGGCTGGACATGAGATTCCACAAGAGATTGCAAAACTCCTGCTGGGGGCACTCATCGCCGATACACTCTTGCTGACTTCACCGACGTGCACCGTGTCCGATAAAGCGCGCGCGGCGGATCTCGCGAGCTTGGCCAGTGTGGATCTAGAAAACTTCGGAATCGAAGTGCTGCGCCAAAACGATGAACTAGCCGATGCCAGCGCCGAGTCGCTGGTCAGTCGCGATTGCAAGCCTTTCAATTACGAAGGCGTGCATTTTCTTGCGGCACAAGTTGAGACCGTTGACATAGCGATTTTGACTAGGGAACGCGCAGCAGAGCTTAGCCAAGCCTTCGAAACCAGAGTCAAACTGGAGGGCGCAGCCTTTGGTGCGTTGATGGTGACCGATGTCTTGCAGAGCCGGAGCCGCATCATTATAGTGAGCGAAGATGTGCGTTGGCTAGATGCCCATCTACCATCAGAACTGCGTCAAAGTGGCCAAGATTGGTTCATCGAAAATTTCGTCTCACGAAAAAAACAACTCATCCCTCTCCTCTTAACCAATATCCGACACGCGCAGTAAGCCATCACTATGTCCGCACAGCCAAACAACCGTATATTACATATACCTCGTCGCTTCAGTCAGGACGAATGGGGCGGCACCGAAGCCGTGATTACGAATCTATGCACAGCGCAATTGGAAATCGGGATGCGCCCTGAAATCCATACCTCCCTTGCTTTATCCGATACAACACAGGAAGACTTCAGGGGCTTTCCGATATATCGTTACAATTACTGCTACCCCTTTTGGGGGCTGAGTGCTGATGAAAAACATCAACTCGACAAAAAAGGGGGCAACCTACTCTCATGGCCACTCTACCGGGCGCTGCGCCGTGCATCTGATGTGCGCATCTTTCATGCACACGTAACCAAGCGCACCGGCGCCTCAGTACTGAAGGCGGCCAAACTGGCTAGACGACCTTGTGTGGTCACACTGCATGGCAACATGTTTGACGTACCTAAGGCAGAAGCCGAGGAGCTCGTCGCTTCACAGCAAGGGCACTTCGAATGGGGCCGCATCTTCGGAGCCTACTTCGGAAGTCGCGCCATGCTAGATGAGGTCGATGCAATTCTCTGTGTCGGTTACTCCGAATATGAAAAAGTAAAGCAGGCGCTTGGCGAGGACCGTGTATATTTTCTGCCCAATGGAGTGCACCCTGAGCGCTTTGAAGCTAACGACACTGAGCGGTCACAAGCTCGTGCAGAACTGGGCTTTGAGCCAGATAGCTTTATCTACGGTTGCATCTCACGCCTAGACCCTCAAAAGAATCAATTGCTTTTAATCGAAGCCTTTGCTGCGCTCGCAAAACAAAATCCCAAGGCTGGATTATTGATATGCGGCCCCATGACAAATGCTGCGTACGCTGCGAAACTTGAGGCCGCTGCCAAAGCCTCTGGCGTTGCTGAGCGGATACGTATTTTGCCACCTGTGACTCCAGACACTGATGAACATCGTTTGCGCTTTGCGGCCTTAGACTGCTTTGTGCTTCCTTCGCGTCATGAGCCCTTCGGTATTGTAGTCCTCGAGGCCTGGGCAGCAGGAAAGCCAGTGATCGCTGCCGATGTCGGTGGACTGGGACGCTTAGTGGCACACAAAGAGACTGGTTTGAAATTCGAAAGCGGCGACGTCGAAGCTTTGACGACTTACATGCAGCAAATCTCCACGGAGCCTGAATGCCGCCATGCGCTTACTCAGGCCGCACAGGCTGAAGTCAGGCGCAGCTACACGTGGCCGCAAATTGCACAGCAACTCGAAACGATTTATCAACAAGTCGAAGCCAAATACCAATGAAGCCCATTCCCGATAGCATTACTCTAGTCATGCGCTCCTACAACGAGGCATGGGCCATTGAAGATACCTTAAAGGCGGTCTTCTCGCAAGATTACGCGGGCGAAATCGAACTCATCGTAATCGATAGTGGATCTACGGATGGCTCACACGAAATCATTCAATCCTATCAGCCTAAAGAATTCATTATCTTAGAGCCTGGCAGCTATGTGCCAGGCAAAGTGCTCAATCAAGGTTTTCAACTGGCCAGTCATGAATGGGTGGTCTTTCTCAACTCTGATGCCACACCGAAGGATGATCAATGGCTCCAGCAATTGCTACAGGCAGCGGTCAATACGCCCAAACTCGGAGCGGCTTTCAGTCGGCAAGTCGCGCGCGACGATTGTGAGGCTGTCTTTGCGCATGATTATGATCGCTGCTTTGGTCCGAAACGTGAATCCGACCAATGGGAGCATTTCTTTAGTATGGTCAGTTGTGTCGCTCAAAAATCAGTCTGGCAGCAATATCCTCTACGCGAGGATCTGCAATATGCAGAAGACGATGAGTGGACCCGTCGTATGAAGGAAGCGGGCTACGCCACGCGATTAGTGGTAGAATCAGTCGTCATACACTCGCATAATTATACGCCTGAGCAATCCTACAAACGCGCCAAGGGGGATGCTATTGCAGTCGCCCAAGCGGGTAATGTGCCCTCGATGAGTCTGACATGGTTTGCCGGAGTCTTCCTACCTACGCTTAAAGATAGTATAAAAGACTTTCAATATTGCCTCCAGCGGCATCGCTTGCGTGAAGTGCCACACGCCTTTCGTGTGCGCTATCAGCAACGCAGAGGCCGTATTGATGGCTATAAGGAAGGTCTACGAAATGGATGAGATCACTGCAGTCATTCGCTACAAAGATTCAGCCAGCACACTGCCCGAAGTGCTCGACAGTTTGAAGCGGCAAACACGCCCCGTCGATCGTATCGTAGCGGTGGATACCGGCAGTCGCGACGATTCTACACGTATACTTACTGAAGCTGGCGCAAAAATTATAAAATGGGAGCAGCCCTACCATCACTCAAGGGTCACAAATTTCGGAATTTCCCATTGCGATACGCCTTATGTGCTTTGCTTGAGCTCCCATACCGCGATGAATGAGCCGGACATTGTTGCTAATTTACTTGAATCGATGTCAGATCCGCGGGTGGCAGCTTCCAGCATATGTTGGGACGATGACAGCTTCTATACAAATAAGATAGACCATCATGAGATCTTACAAAAAGGCCTCAAATTAGGCTCCATTTATACGAATAGCCTCGGACTCCTCCGTAAGACTCTGTGGGAACAGCACGCTTTTGATGAGTCCATCAACGGGGTCGAAGACTACGAATGGGCGATCCACCAACTACAGGCCGGCTATAAAATACATCGTCTACAAGCCAAAATCAGTTATCAACGCAAGGGCCACAATCGCATCATGCGGGGCACCGCACGCGTCTTTTGTATCGCTCATCGCTATCAACTAAAAGTCACTTGGCTGGGCTACAAAGCAACCGCACAAGCACTCATAAAGCACTTGCCTGGTAAGCTAAAAGGTCAGGACGAGGCAGTCGAAAGATTTGATTATCATGCCCGCCGCCTGATGGGCTCGCTATTCTGGCGCTTTATTGATTTAAACATTAACTAGTCCCTGCTTATGAATATCCTAGTTATCTCCAATCTCTATCCGCCTCATGGTATTGGCGGCTATGAAGAGCGCTGTATGCAAACTGTCAACGCACTCCGCTCACGCGGGCATACGGTTCATGTATTAACCTCAGACCACTCCGTGGAGGGGCGTGATGCCAGCGGTGAGAAGGCTATTTTTCGCCGTTTAAAGGTGCATGGTTTTTATGGGCACCCTTGGTTGCCGATCCATCAGCTCTACCCTCTGGAGCAGGCCAACCAAAAAGCCATGCAGGCATTGATTGAGGAGCTACAGCCCGATGTCGTGCATGTTTGGAATATGGGAGGCATTAGTAAATCTCTATTGCACACATTGGAGCAAGCGAAGCGTCCGGTAGTTTATGACATCTCCGACCACTGGATCGCACGTAGTTTAAAAGCCGATGTATGGCTTTCCTGGTGGAACGATTCAGGCTCAATCATGCGTAAAACTTTGCGCAGCGTTGCTACAATCACTGGATTACGTAAGGCTATAAGTGCTAAAGTACCCACGGCTTCGGTACGCTCCTTGCAGTTTAAACACATATACTTCTGTAGTCGCTACATGCGCGACACCACCGCCCAACAAGGCTACCCAGTCTCGCATGGAAAAATCGCCTATTGCGGTGTCGAAGCCGAGCGCTTTCTTCGTAAGACTGAATACACGCCTGCACGCAAATTCCTCTGGGTTGGGCGATTAGCAGAGGACAAAGATCCAATGACTGCCCTAAAGGGCTTCTTACGCGCACGGCAAAGCTGTGATGAAGCACTCACGCTCGATATCTACGGTCGGGGGGAAGCGGAATTTGTCGCTAGCTTAAAGCACGAGATTACCAAAGCAAAGGCGGAGGAATTTGTAAAATTGAAGTCGGCCACGCATGACGAAATGCGCGGTCTGTACGCTCAGTACGATGCCTATATTTTTTCCAGCAACTGGGGGGAGCCCTTCGCATTGACACCACTGGAAGCAATGTCAGCAGGCCTCCCGGTCATCATGTGCCCCGACGGGGGCGACGCAGAACTCTTACACGACGGTGATAATGCTCTGAAATTTTCGGCCGCCTCGCCAAGCTCACTTGCAGGAGCCATCATGCGCCTCTTAGAATTGCCTGATAACGGAAAAAACATGAGCCGCATTGCACTGCAACTAGTCGAAGAACGTTTCACAGTAGAAGTCATGACAGATACGATCGAGGGCATACTAAAGCGTGCCGTTGAGCTAAGACATGATTGACATCATAAAAGCAGTCATCCTTTTCGGAGGCTACTTCATCGTGGCTCCTCTGGCCGGCTTAATACTGTCAAAAGCACGTCGTTTAGAGGATTTCGCGATGTATGTGCTGCTCTTCTTATTGGGGCTAAAAATCGACACTACGGTGCTCATGCTAGGCTCGATAGAATGGTATCGTGGCGTAACTAAAGGCTATGAGTTTACGATGATGGAGGTCGTTGCCATTAGCTTGATCTTCTCGAGTTTATTTAATTCCAAACGTAAGTTCATCTGGCTCCCGACGGGCACTATACTGTGGTTTCTATATGTGGGCGCCAGTAGCCTCTCCATTTTTAGCGCTCTGGAGATCAACTATGTCTGTATGAGTTTACTGAAGCATATCAAGGTTTGGTTGATCGTGTATGCACTCGCTAACTACGTGCGCAGCCGACGCGAAGCACATGTTGTGCTCTCAGGCATTACTGTGATGCTAATGTATCAGTTTGTGATCGTGGCCAAGATGAAATGGATCGATGGATTTTATCAAGTCAGGGGCCTGTTCGAGCACCAAAATCCCCTCGCAATGTTTACCTACATGGCGGCGCTTCCACTTCTGGCTGCATCTATGTCACCTGCAGTCAGTAAGGCCCGAGGCCTCTTTTATTTCACCGCCTATGCCTGCTCTAGCATCATTGTAATCGCCTCGCTCTCACGTGCCGCACTCGCTTTTTTTGCCATGGGGTCTATTGCTATTGTTGCAGTCGGTTTCTTTGATCGAATTTCGGTACGCCGCATGCTGACTGTAAGTATGATGGCTTTGGGAGGCAGTCTGGTGTTAGCCATGACAGCAGATACAATTATCGCGCGCTTTAACGATGAGGGCAATGACACCAGTGGTGAGACGCGCGACATGATGAACCTCGCATCGAAAGCCATGGTGACCGATAAGCCTTTCGGCGTCGGTTGGAATAATTTTGGCAAAGCAATTAACCACCCCTACCCGTATGGGGATGTGATAGACGATTGGAATCGCGACCGCGGGCAAAAGGTCGACTACGACTATGCTAAAGGCGTAGTCGAGAGTCACTATTGGCTATTAAAAGCGGAAACAGGATGGTTGAGCTACCTGACATATATGCTGTTTATCATTGTAGTGACTGGGCGAGCGATTCCCTTGATCATCTTCAGACGTGGTAGTTTAGAGGCAGCCATCGCGGTTGGAATTTTAGTTGGTTTTGGTATCACTTATGTTCACAGCAGCTTAGAACGAGTGTTGACCCAAACCAAGAACTTGGCGCTCTGGATGACCTACATCGGACTACTCGGTGCGATACTCCGATTTCCCAAGGCGAATACTATCAAATCTCAAAATTCTCCTTCCAAGAAAACTGAATGAAATCGCAGCTCATCCTTATTTCTGGTCCGTCCAGTTCTGGTAAATCAACACTCGCGCAGGCAGTCTACCACTCGCTTGACAAAAAGCGAACCCGCTTACTGGCCCTCGACAATTACTACCGCGACCTACGACACCTAAGTCCAGCTGAACGGGCACAACGTAACTTCGATGAGCCTAATGCTTGGGAAAGTGAGCGTCTACTCCGAGAGATGCAACACCTCATCGCGGGGCATCACATTCACATGCCACGATATGATTTTAACACACATTTACGCGTAGATTCGACGCAGATCATTGAACCGGCTCCTCTTATTATCGCTGAAGGCATTTTTGCACTCTGCTACCCTGCCCTCAATGAGATTGCGACACTACGGATTTTCGTAGATATAGATGATGAGCTCGCACTTCAGCGGCGACTCGAACGCGACATCAGTGCGCGGGGACGTACTCAAGAGTGTATTACCCAGCAGTTCAACGCAACCGTGCGCCCCGCGAATAGAAAGCACATTCGCCCCTGCTGCCGAAACGCACATCTGGTATTAAATGGCTGTGAATCAACTGTAAGCCAATTGAAATTGATACAAGAATACTTGCACCAGATCCGAACATAAATCAGCAAACATCCACTGATTTCTAACGATTTCCGTCTATTTTTTTTACTTGTCGTTAACAAATAGAGAAATATTGATCTTTACTATTAGACTCACTTTCAGTCAGTGCGGTCGTCAATTCATACTGGTCGCTCAGGAGGGCGATGACTCCGATGAGAATAAGTCTTCTAAACATCATACGCATAACGTCTCTAATTTGTCTAGTAGCCGGCTTCATTCTCACTCCTAAATTGGCAGCGTCCTTACTCTCCAGCGACGGGGTCTTAGAATCTCACACCGTGACCGAAATTCAGGTTTGGCGCTTCTTAGCTGTAGTGTGTGGGCTGACACTTCTATTCGCTTCTCTTGTTTGGAACTGGATGCGTCAATCGGAGCTACGATTGGCGATTGAGTCTGATTATGCAAACTGGAGTGATCCTTTAAAGCAGCTGAATTCTCAAGATCGAAAATGGATGCGTGCAGCAACGCTTGCACTTTGGGCAGCTGTCGGCCTGGTGTTACTCACCATATATATTAGTTTCCACTATGCAGACACGAGCTGGTTTTCAATACTGGCGTGGGAGAATGGCGTCATCGAAAGCATTCAAGCAGGCTGCTTGTTAGTCGCAGGTGTCCTACTGATGCCCATGGCGTTAAGGGATTGGCGTAGAGACGGTAAGTTTTTTAGTGCGATTGGTTTGTTTTTTGGCTTTTTACTGATTGTCGCAGCCGGTGAGGAGATTAGCTGGGGGCAGCATTGGATCGGCTTCGAGACTCCAGAGGCACTGATGGAAACCAATGTTCAAGGAGAATTCAATTTTCACAATATCGGCAGCTATTGGATCAATAATTTACTGACACTGTTTTTCTTAGCTTATTTTGGCATTCGTCCGGTTTTCGAGCACTTTTACCCTCAGCTACGATACGTACTGGATCGCATGTCGATGCCAGCCGCCCCTTTACTACTGGTGCCCGTCGCTTTTGTGAGTGTCTTACTCGATGACAATGATGTTATTATGGGCTTTTGGCAGCATCCTGCATGGCGCTTGAGCGAGGGGCGCGAACTCTTATTTGGAGTCAGTATGCTCGTGGTCACTTTACTGATGCGTCGTTACCGCAGTCACCAAGCAAGCAGCTAATTCGTTATGAATTAAGAGTGCTCCAAACCAACTAAAGCCACTCAAGCAGGGCCTGGTTAAAATTCTGCTGAAAGTCGGCCACACTGTGCCTCTGCCAAATACGCGCTTTAAGTGATTCCAGCTCGATCTCGTCTGCATGGCGCACCGCCTGCATCGCATTGATTCCGCCAGCAAGATCGCGATAAGCGAAACGCCATGCTGCTGGTAACCAATCGCACATACCATCGCGATCGGTCGCCACTACAGGCACAAAATTCGCCAGTGCCTCAAGCATTGCCAGTGGCACCCCTTCATAGCGTGAGGGCATAAGCAGTGCATCTATGGCAGCGTAGAGCGAAGCGGGCTCATTCGTCCAAGGCAGACAATGGACGTTTGGATAGGGGGCGGTCAGTTCTCTTAGTGCGCTTTCGTCGGGGCCACTGCCAAGAAAAACTAAATGCTCGTCAACGTGTTCTTGCTTACGTTTCAGAAACAAATCTAGAGCACAGTCCTGCCCTTTCTGTTTGAATTCAATACGCCCAATCTGTCCCCAAATAAAGGCGTCGATTGGTAATTCGAATTGTCGGCGAGCTTCGGACTTGGTTGGCAGGTTCAAAAATGGCTCCAGCGGTATGCCATTTTCTACAATTTGAATACGTCCTTGTGCCCCATAGGCAACTAGCATGTCGCCTAAGGTTTTAGAGATAGTAATAAACCCGTCGGGTACCGAATATAGACTACGACAGCTCCAGTCCCGCAGATGCCCTAGCTTAGCCCCCATTTCAGCGTGACGATGCGGCACTGGAATATAACTGAGCAGTGGACATGGTAATTTACCTTGTAAGCGAAATATTGAACAGCACTGCTCAATATTCCCTTGGATGACAAGAATGAGGTCTGGTTTAAAGGACGAAATTTGTTGAGCCAATCCGCGCAAAGCCGCCCCTTCGGCATAGCGTCGCAATGCTTGAAACTTACGACTCCGTGTGTGCGCAAGCGCAATGTCGAAAAGCGCATTTTGATACTTGCTTTGGATCGATTCAAGCCGTTCGCGGTTCTTATGATTGTCGGGATGCAGTAAGCTCAGGACCTCCCATTGTTCTGAAGCAACGATACCTTCCATCGCATAGGCGGCCATCACTTGATGCCCACCAAAGTCAGGGTTATCGTCAATCACCAATAAGCGTGGTAAACTCATGCTTCTATTTGATAGCGTTTAATTAAATTATAGATCGTTTTTTCACTGACACCTAATTGCAAGGCAGTGGCTGCACGCTTGCCATCGTTATCAATTAAAGCGAGGCGCACGGCCTCCCGCTCAATTTCTGCGAGCGTGCGCCCTGACCAGGGATTTTCGCGCACATGACTGTCTTGGGGCGTCTCAGCGCTCGCAAATAAAGGTAAGTGTTCCGGCAATACAGTCTCTTCGGGGTCCACTAAGGCCGCAACACGCAGCATCACATTACGCAGTTCTCGAATATTGCCCGGCCAGTCATATTTCAGTAATTGATCGAGCGCGACATCTGAAAATTGGGGCAAGGCTTCTTCACCCATTGCATCGGCCAAAAACTTAACAGCGAGCACTGGGATCATTTCGCGACGATCACACAGAGCCGGTAATTCAATTTCAAATACATTAATTCTAAAATACAAATCTTGCCGGAACTGCTTTGCCAACATCGCCTCTTTTAACTCTTGATTCGTCGCTGACATCAAGCGGACATTCACTTTAACAGACTCCGTGCTACCGACCGGGAAGAAACTCTGGTTTTGTAAAAAAAGCAATAGTTTGGGTTGTAACTCCATCGGCATTTCTCCGATCTCATCTAGAAACAAAGTGCCGCCGTCCGCCATTTCGAACAATCCTTTTTTATCTTTGAAAGCACCCGAAAAGGCACCTTTGCGATAGCCAAAGAGTTCCGACTCCAAGAGTGGAGCTGGAATACTAGCACAACTAATTTCAACAAAGGCAGCCTCACTACGTCCGCTGCACTCGTGCATACATTTTGCTAAACGGCTTTTGCCTGTCCCCGAAGGGCCAGTCAATAAGAGTGAATGCTCACTCGCAGCGATGCGTACTAACTGCTTGCGCAATTTAGCAAAGCGAGCACCGGGCAGCTCTTGTTCGAAGCGTTGCATAGAAATATCTTCATTTGGACTCATGGCATCGGAAGCATCGGAAGGAATTCGTGAATGGCTGGTAAAATGCCAACACCCGCATCAAGAGGCTGGATCATGATCAAAACAGGTTCGTCCCCGCCATAAGTCCGTAGCCATCGTCTCAATGTGGCCCGCAACCAATACTCCAACGGTGCATCAAAAACAAGTTCGCCATTTGAATAAAAAAACAAGGCTTCACTGCGGACCTCACGACTGTCTTGCAGCATGTTTTTTGCCGCGGGCTTTTTCAAACTGAGCTTACGTGCGCTACCACCAGCCAGTGAAATCACTTCATCCGTCTCGATTTGCCAACCAGCCCCACGAAAACAGTAGCGAGGATCATGAACTGCTTGTCGATTATGCGTTCCATCGAGAATGGTGATCGCGTAGCGCAGCCCCTTCCAAGTATAAATCCACTTATATCCGGAGGCTTCCCCGAGCATATCAGACTCAAAGTCAGTCAAAGCGACACTGCGCGCCGTAAAACCAGGTCCAGTTTGCGGAAACAGTGCGATTCGCTTTGAAGCATCTTCTAATTCCAATGTGCGCATATAGCCTGCTGCAAGTATCAGCAAGAGCAGCGCGCTAAGTAGAACTATGACTTGGTTTTGACGCATAATGAATAATTGCTACTGACAAGCTGTAGATAAATAAAATGACCGCAATCGAGAGTGTAAGCCATGGAAACCAATTAGCTAAGTATGGATAGAGCAACCATGCCAAAGCTGGCATCCAAAGACTAGACATAAAAATAAAACATAAAATCTTAGAGCGCGAACCGTAAATCGGCAAGGAGAGTAAGATGGCTCCAGCCAAATAAATCATCGCCTGTAGCTCCCCGGCAATGCCCAAACATAGCGAGATACTCGCTAAAATGACTAAACTCATCTTGTATTTCGGCCATACCGATGGGAATCTCCGCCACTGTAAACCAACTGCTAAGATCCATAACAGAAATGAAACGCCACCACAGCGTAGACTCGGATCATGCATCCAAGCCAATACAATAGGACGACTGAGTGCGACCGCCGTCATGGTAATGACGGCCCAGAGCATACTACTTGGGCTCACTAACGAATACGTATGCTTGTTAGCGATCATGTATCTCGCCTTCCACTTTGAAACTTGCCTCTAATGCGAGGCTGAGTGCGTGATACAAAGTCAGCAAGATACCGAGCACTAAAAGCGCACCCCAAGTATGAAATGCACCTGCAGCTCTTTCAGCTCCAAAGGCTAATCCCCACGCCGAAATCAAAATAATACGAGCTGTGTTTGCGGTCCAAGCCAGCAAGGGTAATAGCGCTAGCATTCCCCAAAATAGCGTGCGTTGCGGGTAACGCATGAGCGTGAGCGCCACTCCCCCGCTCATGAGCACCTGTAGTAATTGCATTCCGCCGCAGGCAGCTTCGATTGAAATGGGTAAGCCATCAATCTCTAGCAGCGTACCGTGAACCACGACATCCTTACCCAGAGCATGGAATAATTGGCCAGTCAGCGCAGCACCACTCAGGCGAAACCACCAGCTCAAGGGAGTCAAATCAAGTAAGACCCATGGAAATGCGCCGACACACATGATCCATAAGCGTACCTTTGGAATCAAACTACTAGGGAAGCAAAAAAGCACAGCCAGTCCGGCCCAACCACTCGCCATCAAAAACATTTGGTTCAATAATACTCCGCAAACTAAACTCACTACGGATGCATAGACCCAAGGCATGCGAACTGGAGTGATCTGAGCTGAGCGCATGCTCTGCCGCGCGAGATGCCAAGCCAAGGGAATTAAAGCGACAATAATGACGACATCTGGCGACAAATGCCACCAAGTTAAATCAAGCCACCAGATCGCAGGCAGCATCAAGCCGAGTAAGTAGGTGGCCCATGGGGGACGGTTACGAGACTCAGCCATCACGCGTATTTAACTCCTTGAGCCATTCGCGAAAGATTGGTTCATTTGGCGCCAGGTCTAATAAAATACCGAGCACTGCACGCGCTGCATCATAATCTTCACGTTCTATTGCCGTACGATATCTAAAAACACAGCCTTCCACCGAGTCAGTGCCCAAGCTATCGTAGATGCGTTGTGCATCAGCAATTTCCCCTTTTGCCAGGGCTGCGCGTGCCAGTAATTCCTTACCCGAAGTTGAATTCGCGAGATCTTTCCGCTGCGAGAAAATGTGCTCCAAGCGTGACCAATCTTTTTGTTCTAAAGCAGCCATAGAGACTAAGTAAGCAGCTCGATAGCCAACGGGGCCCACAGTTTCAATGACCTGTGTCAATTCCTCAATCCCCGCAGCTGATTGACCATCTACGAGTAATAATTCACCCCGAAGTCCTTTCACCGCCGGCTCATCAGAATAGGCGCGACTACGGGCCAAGCCAGCAGCACTACCGTGTAACACAGCTTGAGCTTTCGTATCCGCATAGGGGAGCCAATTAAGCGACGGAATCTCTGCATAGAGAGCATTTGGAACCGAGCCTGGCAGTATTCGATCCGCGGCTGCCAGCCATCCATTCGCAAGTAGAATAGAACTAATCGCATAGTCTGACGCTAAAAATGCCTCCATTCGACCCAATGGTTCTTCAGAATTCGGGGGCATTGTCGGGCGATAGTTCTGAAGAAAGCGCAGCCAACGGTGCACGCGCGGGTTATCATTAAATATCACGCCTCTGGGCCAGGCCCCTTCGACCCGCCATTCCAGCAAGGCTAATAAGCACGCTTTCATCTCTGCTGCGATCTCAAAGTTACCCTGAGGCATCTCACGTAATACAGATAAGGCCGCAGCCTCATTTTGTGTGCGAATAAGCTCTAAACTCCACAACCAATAATAGGCTTCACTATTGGAGAGTATCGCTGGTGAACGAAGGTTTTTCTCTAAAAAATCAGCCGATAAAAATGCCTCTGCGGGAGTTTCTTCAAGCATCTGAGTCATTCCACCCCACCACTCGGCAACCTCTGCTTTGAGCGGTTCACCTCGCGGGCGCGTGACTCGTTCCCAGAACCAGACCTGCCACCACGCTCGCTGATCTCCACTGGCTTCATAGCTGTCTCTCCAAGTCTGAATCGCTTGTGGTAATGCGGCAGTCCTTAAATAAAACTGCGCTAAAAGGTGTCCATAAAGTGGGTTCTTCGCATCCAGCAAAAAGGCTGCAATGTAACTGCGGCGAGCCTGTGGGATACGCCCCATCTGCTCTAGGAACTCTCCACTAATTGCTCGAACTTCCGGCGAGCGAGGGGCCGCGGTGTAGGCCGCTTGCAGTGCGGAGATAATCGCGCTATTGTCTGTTTCCGAGAGTAAGGCAATGCGTAGCTGCCGATTAACCTCATCATTGCCCTGCCCTTGCCATGCCCGCAATTCATCGAGCGCACGTTCTGCTTCACCTGCACGCATCAACTCGTCGGCCCTAAGTAAGCGCCATCGCATGGCTTGCTGACGTCGTTCAACAGGCCACTGTTCTTTCAGTTTGGCTGCCAGTTCTGGCGCATTCAGGTGCATTTGAGCCCGAATCCACCATAGTGCTGCCGATTCATTTTCCAATAATACAGCTGGATACTTGGCAACAAGCGACTCCAGTTGCAAATAAGCATGACTCTCAATCGCAGCTTGCACCATTAGAGCCGGCCATTTCTGCTGAGCGGAGCCGCCTTGCTTTGGGTTGAAATTACTATTGAGTAGCTCTAGAGCCTGCGTAGCTTGTCCCTGCTCTAGCAGTTCAGAGGCATTCTTATAAATGAGATCCCAAGCCTTGGAGCGAGCATTTGCATCCCATTTGAGATACGCATATACGCCAAACGCGCTGCCCCCTATCAGGACAAACGCGAGGCAAAGGGATGGAAGAATTCGCTTCAGCATAAATTCGATAGTATTTCGCCACTGCGTCTACGCTGCGTAACAAATCCCGCAAGGCAAAGTACCGCCATCATCATCCAAAACGCAGGCTCTGGGTTGGCTAGGTATGCCACGTTCATCGATCCGATATCGACCGCAAAGACGATGTCATTGTAGTCTTTATCTCCACCATTATAAAGGTCCTCAAATCCAATCAAAAGGTAAGGACTATCTTCAATCGCAAAGGCGACGACGTGTTGCAGCAAATCCGGGTTTGTCGTGGCATCGGCAGTATAAGTATGACTGCCACCGTTGGCTCCATTAGCGATTAAGAAGAAATCCACCATCGAGCCGGCATCAAAGATACCTAAATCTACGAAGTCACCTGAGACGAGCGGTGTATCGTTGCTACGAGTGATGCTGTTTGAACCGGTATTGTTGATAAATGCAGGGTTCATGAATGAATCTTGCGAAGAGGCATCGGGAAAGATCAGAAGTTTTGAAGAAGCACTACCTGTGGCATCTTCGACCGTGTAGCCTAGGGTATTTCGGTAGCCAGCACCTTCGGCTAGGAAATAAACGCGAACAGCTGCCTCATTTTGTAAATAGAGTGATTCAGGGTCCAGTGAGATCGCCGCAATATCTGTTAATACCTGAGTTTCACTCAGATTTTCCCTCGCAAAATCTAATAACCCCGGCAAGTCCTCAGATTGAAAAGTCGCAGACGCTTCGTCAGATTCTGCTTCCATTACAGGACCTACGATATCCAGACCAAAGGGACGTGCACTGTCTTGAAAGCTCGACTCAGTTTGCGCTATAGCAAATTGGTGAATGAGGCTACTTGCGAGAATGAGTTTAAAAATGTTTTTCATAATGAAATGTTATTAGCTAAGGGCATGCCAACTTTTGACCGAAAGTCGCAAGCCATTGCCAAGCAGCAGATTAAATAAAAATAAGACATTCATTTTGAAGTTACCCTACGCTCTAGAGTAATATTTACGGGCTACCATGCAAAAATTACATCAGTTTGCGAACTTTTAATGCAATCCAAGCAAAGGCAGGAATCGAAGATAGCCCCCCCCGCAGGGCAAGTGCAACAAAGCCCCCTTCAGCAGGCATGGGGATAAAGTAAATCGTAGCGCATAAACAAGGAACAAAGAGCAAGAGTGGCGTGGCCCCGCTAAGTATGAATTTGGTGTATTTCAAGACTCCCAAATCGAGATATCTGAGTGCCATGGGAAGCACCAATAACCAACCGACTAAAAGTGTGGGGATCAATGTGCCGATCGCGACGCCCACGATACCGAAGCTCAATGCCAGCACGATACTGATGCACAAATTGGACAAGCCATCCAGCAAGGAGAGGCCGAGCAGCTTCTTTTCATAGCCACACATCATCAATATCCGCTTCGCACAGCTATTAGTCAGTTGCGAAGAAAAGACAGCGAAAAGTAGAATCTGCCCCACTAGGAAGGTGTCGCGCTCGATCTGATCAAGTCCAGTTAGCAATTGAATCAGCGGCTCTAGATACACAGCACAGAGTACATACAAAGGCGTGGTAATAAGGAAAGTCAGCTTCGAGGTCTTTAGTAGCAGTTCGCGCAGCCCAGCATTATCACCTGAGGCATTCATCTGAGCTGCTGCGGGACTGAGCGCATCTTGCAATTGACGCGTGAACAGGTTCAACATTTCAGCAACCTTATAGCCCGCCTGGTAGGCCGCAATCACGCCCACTCCCATGGTGAAACCTAGCACCGCTTGGTCACTCTTAGCCATCAACAGATTGCTGAAGGTAATCAAATACGCTGCGATGGAGAAGCCCAACTGCGACTTCACGACCCGCCATTCAAACAAGCGAGGCGAGAGCGAGACTTCGGGCAAACGCCGCATCGCGACAAAAAGCGCTCCCACGTTAGGCAACAAAGTGGTGACCACACTCACTAATACAATGACCGGAAAGCTTGCTTCGAAATAAAGCGCGAGTGAGATGCCGATAAAATTAAGCACGACCGAGCCAGTATTCAACCAATTGGCGATGTCGATCCGCTGTAGCCCTCTCAAGACCTCAGGAAATAATCCAAAAGGGAAAGTCAGCGCTAGCCCCGCAAAGAAGATGAAGTAGGACAGGCTATACATGCTATATTCCGCATCTGGTACTTCAACTGCCCCAAGAAACAGCCCACGGATAGCCAAAAAAAACAGCCCAAGCAAGGTGGCGAGTCCCACGAAGGTCCAAAGCATAGTGCTGAGCAGACGGCTTAACTCTTCCCATTCTCCTGTCGCGCTTTTTTCTGCAACCGCTTTTTGAGCGGTAAAACCAAACCCAAAGTCGAGCAAAATACCGTAGCCAAACAATGACCACAGCAAAGACCAAAATCCAAACTCCGCCTCTGATAGACCACTAAATAAGACACGAAATAGAATCACACCCAGCAGTAAGCGTGTGATGGTGCGTATATAATTACTCGCAGTATTGCGCCAAAAATACCGCTTCCAAATTGGTGTTTCGACTGGATTGATTACACTCATTGGCCAATAGGAAAAGAAATACCAGGGCTGACTCCATCGATCGTTTCGACAGAGTTAGAACCTTCACGCACCGCAATCGTCGTTGCCGCAGAGTTAAATGCCACCCAGAAGTAACGTTCTAATATTTTAAAAGGTCGATCCGGGACCCAAACAATGTCAAATGGTTTAAGTTCAACATTGGTTGCCTTACCAGCGAGTATTGCTTTAAAATCTACAACTGCAACCTTGGGCGCAGAGTGAGAGCCGCGTATGATCAATACCTTATCCAAATTAGCATCCCGGCTGGGGCCCATTGCCTTGGCCATCGCTGCGACGAGATTTAAATTGTCTTTATAGCCAATCGCCTGTGGTTGCATCACTGCCCCGAGCACATGCACATTCTGTGATAACGAAGAAGGTAGATAAACATAATCACCATCTTTCAGATAGATGTTCTGGCTCATGTCGCCCTCTTTGATCAGAGCCATCAAATCAATCGGTAGAACTTCTCCGTTACGTAGTACAAAACTATTTCCGAGATCAGCCAACTCCTCTGTAGAGCCACTCTGACGCGAAGAAAACAAGCCGCCTGCTAATGAAATACCTTCTAAGACTGTGGTGGGCTGGCTCAAAGGATATAGACCAGGCTTGTTTAAGCGTCCAAGCAACCACGCGCGGCGACTGCGCACTTCGCGTAGTGTTACATTTACGCTTGGGCTGGTATAATCACGCCGTAAGGCTTGTTCCAAGGCATGTCCCAACTCCTGAACTGTCAATCCATCGGCCTGAATCCCACCAGCGAGATCGTAATAAAGTCGCCCGTCCGGCATCACAAAAGTGCGTGAACGAGTGCCTGCGATACCTGTAATCTCAATTTCCAACCAATCGCCCACCCCGATTCTGTAAGGCTCAACACTCGGCTGTAATTCAGCCGCGGTGAGTGTTCGAGGCTTTTGCACGGATTGAAATATCTCCTCCTGCGTCATTTGATCTGCAGGTTCACGCGGATCAAAGGTATCAATCGGTTGGGTGTGTCGGCAGGCGGAAACACAGAAACTTAAAAAACAAAGTAAAATGCTTGCGATACGAATCATTCGGAATCCCTCCATCCGGTACGATCAAGCCAAGGGTTGGCAATCGCATCAGGCACATTTGCATCCACCCAAGTTGAGGTCGCGCTACTCAGGAAGTTTTGCATCGCGGTGTCTAAAATTTGCTCTGCTTTGTACCAAGGGCGATCATTGACATACACAATATCGCCAGGTGCTAAGGGGAAATCGGCTTCCAGTCCGGCCAAGATGGACTTCACATCAACTATGAAAAGCTCGGGATCGCTCATACTGCCACGGATCACTAGCACACGATTTAACCAAGCGCCTTCTGTAAAACCTTTACGACGAGTAATCGCAGAAACTAGCGTCGCTCGGTTCGTGATTCCTTGCGCACCCGGCGTAGAGACCGAACCGAAAACATAGTATTCACTGGATAAATTGGAGGCTAGGTAAATATAATCGCGAGGCTCCAGGTATACATTCTGCGATAGATCCCCCTCAAAATACAGCTTTGCAAAATCTACATCCAGGCGTTCGCCGTTGCGAATAATGAAAGATCGATCCATATCCGCGATTTCCACTGTAGATTGCTCAAAGAGGCCTGTTTCAATGCCTCGACTGCGAGCAATCGCTTCGAGCAAGGTAATGGGGCGATCCAGTGTGAATACCCCCTTATCCATGATTTTCCCAAGGATGACGTAGCGCTTACTATTTAACTCTCCTGGCGTAATAATTAAGCGTGGATCGCGATGAAACTTACGTAAATTTTGCTCCAACTTACTGCGTAATTCATCAATGGATAGACCATCGACATATAAGCTGTTTACTTGCAAGTAACTCAGGGTGCCATCTGGGGCGATGCGCAATCCGGCACGGTCTAAGGCACTGCTCCCGTAAAAACGGATGTCGACTACATCGCCCGGTCCGAGCGTGTAGCGCTCACGCCAGGACACTGGGGCGGTGGTTGTAGAAACCTCGCTTTGGGCATAGGCGCCCGTGAGCCAGGCCCATAGTGCCAAGCTGCTAATAATGACGAAAATCGATCGCATGCGAATCATGATTCCTCTTTCGACGGCAAGCGGTTGGCCCATTGATTGAGCACAGTAAGTTCGATCCACTTTATAATACGAGAAAGCGTGCGATCTGCAGCCGCATCCAAGATCAGCATACCATTTGCAGCACCAAGCAATTTTCGCATTAAATCACTCTTATTTCGAGTGATTTCACGCCCAGAAATGCTCGGCGAGTTTAATAAGTAATATGCATCCATTTGACGTAAAATACGCACATCCTGCACTGTTGGCGAGTCGACCAAGCGAACAAAGATTAAACATTCCTCATCCTCATGTTCAGTAACTGTATCCAAGGTGCGCGTCCAATGCTTGACTGCAGGATGTGTCCGCAAGGACTCAATTCCATCGCTGGGCGCATGGTCGATGTTGAAGAAGGCTACCGACTGCCCTTCAGCATGTAAGAGGTCCAATAAGGCGCTCCAAAATACATGCTCATTGGAGTCGACTTCAGTGTGGGCAAAGAGAAAGCGCTTGCGCTCCGCACCCTCGCCCGAAATGGCATGCGAGACCCAGAAGTCCTTCAGTGCATGTTCATTATAATCGAGTTCACTCCGAGGAAATAATCGACGCATCCACCATGTTGTCTTCGGGCAGTCTTCTGTAACATAATTAAAGATCGGGAGTGTCGAAGTCGCGATGGCGACCTCCAAGGGCGTGCGTGAGGTCGCTTGCAAGAGTTCCCCAATAATTGCGAGCATGAGTGCCAACATCAGACCTACTACAAATCCAATGAAAGCTAATAGAAAGGCTTTAACATACTGAGAGCTCACCGACACCTCAGCCAGACTCGGAGTTTGAAAAATCCGCCAATAGCCGGGCGCCTTGCTTTCGTAAAACGCAGCTTCTTTGTGGCGACTCTCCAACAAGCCTTGCGCGTCGATGAGTAAATTGCGGCGACTCTTGAGTTCGGATAGTCGCAATGCCTTCTCTGGCAAGTCGGCCACTTCTGCCTCTCGCTGTGTGAGACGAAGCGAAAGATCCTCAACTAAATTTTCTAACTCTGTGCGTTCATTTTGGAGTGCAAGAATTTCGAGGTATAAATTATCGCCCAAATCACTCCCGGTAAAATTCTTAAGATCTTCGACATTTGCGGTGTCGACCGAACTGAGCTGCTTAGTGATATATTCAATTTCGTAGAGCTTCTCCTTTACCATCGGGTTTTCGTCGGTATAGCGCCCCCGTAGGTATGTGAGCTCTTCGCGCTTTTTCTTCAAATCTGCCTCTAATGGGCTTTGTGCGCGTAACTCTTGTCGATAACGAGCGATTTGCACCTCTTTGGTTCGGAGCGAAATTTGTGCATTTGCCAAACCACTACGAGTCTGCTCCAAAGCTGCCAGGCTGGTTTGTGTCTGTTGGTCTACATCCACAAAATTATTTTTGCGCGCAAATTCTAGAATTTGCCGGTTCACTTGCTGTAATTGTAACTCAATGGAGTCCAACTGATCGGAAATAAAAGTTTCCATCTGACGCGCCTCTTCGCGCTGCAATTGGTTGGTGAAGCGTATAATTTCGTCGGCCCAAATATTCACCGTATTCACCGCATCTTCCGCACTAATACGTGAATGGGCGGTCAAGTAGAACAAGGAGGTATTCTTCTGTTTTACAATTTCAACCATCGACTTCACTTCCCCAGCAGTACGCTCAGGTGAGAGTCGCATCGCAGTTCCATTGAGGACAGCGGTCGAATATGTAGTCGACAGTAGTGTATCGTCACTCAAATCACGCGGTTTAAAGGCCTGGCCCGACAGACTCGTTTGCACTGTATTGGCCACTTCTGACTTGATCAGCTGCAAAGACACAGAATAGCGATTCTCGGCTTCAAAGCTGCCGACCACCCAGCCCAAGATGCTAAGCACGATTGAAAAGACAAAAAACCATAACCAGCGCTGGCGAATACCGTAAAGTAGGCGCAGCGGATCAATCGGGATCGGAAATCGAAAGGTGGCTGTAGTGACTCGCGACGGTAGACTCATTTAGTAGGTAAACTCAATCAAGCTATGATTATGCTGGATTTTTCACTTTAAGCGTATCCCGATAGCGCTGGCAAGTTAGCTTTGCAGCTATATCCCAATCAAATAAGCTAGCATGTTTGAGTCCACGTTCAATGCGCTGCTGTATCTGCTCTGAGCTTTCTGAATACAGCATTTCCAGAGCACCTGTCATCCCCGACACCGACTCAGGATCAAAATAGATCGCAGCCTCACCGCCCACTTCCGGCAAGCTACCACTGTCAGAACTAACGACACGTACCCCGCAGGCTAATGCCTCCACCACGGGCAAACCAAAGCCTTCGATTAAACTAGGGAAAACCAAGGCCTCTGCTCCTGCATACCAGAGCGGCAACTCGGCCTCTTCCATAAAACCCGGCAAAAGAATATCCTTCGCGTAAGGTGAATCCGCGACGCGTTTTTGGATCACCTCGGCGCCATGCCAAGGGGCGCCTCCCAATACTAATTGAATCGCTTGCTCTGTATTATCACGAAAGTCTTCATACGCTTCGATCAGACGTACGTGGTTTTTACCCGGATGCTCCAAGCGTGACACATAGATCAAATAAGGCTGCTCCAGACCGTGCTTGGCACGAAAAGTCCGTAAGTCCTCTATTTGCTGTGGACAGTATACGTCGCGACTCAAGCCATTATGGACGACTTCTATCTGCTCACTGGGCAGTTTATAAAATTTCACTAAGTCTTGCTTCGTAAAATGGCTGACTGAAATCACAGCATTGCAGCGACGCGCCAGCCACGGAGAGAGCTGCCGTCCGAATAAGCCACGCAGCAGGCCGTATTTGTCACGCAAACGAAAAGGCGCACAATCGTGAATGGTCACTAACTGCGGAATCTTAGGACAAGCCACGATACGACGATAGCTTGGAATGTGTAACAGATCATAGCCATGCTGCCGCAACAGCCGGGGTAACTTAACTTGGTGCCAGAGCACATTTTTGACTCCCGAAGTAGCCGATGCCGGAATGGATAACCAATGCGCATCGTCGAAATCAGGAAAAAGAGCGCGATCAGCGTCAAAACCAGCGATGTGTAAGTCAATCGTATCGAAACTTCGCATACGATTCGCGAGTTCGACCACGTAGCGCCCCACTCCAGATAAGCCGCTCTGGATCATACCTGCCGATAATAGTATTTTAATACGCTGACTCATGTGCTCACTTTTGAATGTTTGCGGCTTGACGCACGCCTCTCTCGCAAAGCGGCGAGTGCTGCGTCTGTATCCGGGTAGCTCGGGAATTGAGCTGATAAATGCATCGCATCAATAATTTTCACAACCACACTAGAGGGTTGTATAATTCCAAAGGCAACATCTGCTTGGCGCGCATCCCGTGCTAATTTAGCTAAAAGACCGATCGCAGAGCTATCCATGAAGCTGACTCTCGATAGGTCCAGAAAGACCGCTTGAGAGCGCTCTTTAGGCATGGCCATAGACTCGATTACGCTACGTTCAACGGCTCCAGACCAACTTAGCCATTGAGCATCAGCAGCCGTCACTTCGTGGCTTACGACCCGATCGGCAAGCTCACGGGTCTTATTCGAACTTGATGGACGAGTGATCTTGCGCTGACGATTTGCCAGCACGATCAAGTAATAAAAGTCTTTGGCGTAGCGTTTCGCTAAGCGCTTCGGATCGCTCAACATGCGCCAACACCACTCCATGCCGGTCTTTTGCACCCATTTGGGTGCGCGCACTTGGGTGCCACAAATAAAGTCCAGCGAAGCTCCAATACCAATCGAGAGTGGCACGCCCGATTCTCTGTAATGCTGCGAGATCCAATACTCTTGCTTCGGGCAACCTACAGCCACCAGTAATAAGTCCGGCTGTGTTTTTTTGATATCAGCCATAATGTCCTCATTTGGCCAGGAATCTACGCTGCCAAAGGGCGGCGAAAATGTGCCCACGACTTCCATTTTTGGGTAGCGCTCGGCTAGTATAGCCTTTGAGCGAGTTAAAGTCGCGGTATCGGAGCCCAGGAAATATACTTTCCAGCTACGTTGATCCGCTTGCTCGAACAAGTGAAATACCATGTCGGAGCCAGCCACACGCTCTGGTAAGACCGGATGAAAATAGCGCGAGAGCCAAACTAACGGCATACCATCGCACACGACTCGATCTGCATGAAAAAGTATATCTTTTAGTGGCTCATTGTCGTATGCCTGCGCGATGAAATCGACATTGGCGGTAATATAATAGCTAGGTTCCTCCGCCTCGACTGTCTGGACGGCATCCTCAATCGTCTCCTCCATGGTGATGACGTGAAAAGGTAAGCCCAAGAGAAAGGCAACTTTGCGTTCTGTTTGGCTCATAGCGCTTTCAAATAAGTGGTTAATTTAAGACCGAGCTGTTCCCAGCGGTAGTTCTCCTGAACAACCTTCAAACCATTGCTCTCCAAACTCTGCCTAAGCTCGCAATCTTGTAGCACCCGTATGAGAGCATCTGCAAATGCTTGCGGCTCATCAGCCAGTAAGATCGATTCTTCAGGGGGTAAATCCAGACCTTGCGCCCCCAGTGTCGTCGACACAACCGGGCAACGCATGCCCAATGATTCAACAATTTTGAGTCGTGTGCCTCCACCAATGCGCAAGGGCACTACTTGCGCCCAGCTCGATTGATAGTATGGCCGCACATCGGGCACCTCCCCCACTAAATCGACACCTTCCAAGCGCGCCCAAGCCTCGGAGCGCGCGTCAGGCGACTTGCCGATGATACGCCAGATCGCTTCGGGCATGGCGGCGTGCACTAAGGGCCAAATAGCCTCTGCAAACCAATTGATCGCATCCACATTCGGCGAATAATCTAATGCACCACAAAAGAGAAAGCTCGGGGCCGGCGTGAGTTGACGCGGGTGCGCGTCTGCATCGAAGAAGACTTCATTAAAGCCATTCGCGAGTACAAAAATCTTTTCAGATTCACCCAAATGCTTTTGCAAAAAATCTCGATCATCCCAGCCACAAACAATCATGCCCGCGATGGCAGCATAGGCCTCGCGCTCAAGGCGGGCGATTTTACGCAGATTCTCCTTGCGCAGCAAGCGATCACGCAAGCCCAGCGGCAAGGTATTCAGCTCCTCGGTTTGAAAGAGCCAATCCACGCGACTGCGGTCCATCACTATATGTGGATGTTGGGGGAAGAGCTCTTTGATGTATGGCCACAATACCAAATCGATGAAAATTACGCGCTCATAGTCTTCGTCAGCCACGAATTCTTGCAGTGCCTGCAGGACTCCATCTACCTGCCAATGCTGCACCGTCGTAGGCAATGGATTCAGCAAGCGCTCTGGAAATAGTTTTTGCCAAGGTGCATTCTGAAAAGGTATCGCTAAACGTCGGCGCGTATGTGCCACAAAGGGGGCCATGTCACGTTCCGGATCCTCTTGCAAGCAAGCGAGGTCCACATCGTAGGCCTTTGACAGCTCGACAAATAAATGATAGACGCGCTGATACGTGCCCCGGTCCACCGGGAACGGAATGTAGGGCATGAATAAAAATGCGCGTGGCTTGTCGGACATATTGAGTGAAGTGTGTTAGCTGTAAAAGCTCCACCAACGCGTATATTGCTGAGCGGCGGTAGAGAGATCTTTCAAAGAAATACGCATAAACTTACTAGCAGCGTGAAAATCCGTCGGTTCGGACAACAAACTTAATAATGCACGCTGCAATGCGCCGCGTGGATAATCATAACTGGGCGCGAGATGCCCGCCACGCTTCAACTGATCACGCAGTGCGAGTAATAGATTTCGGCCCATATTTGTTTCTGGAAACAGTTGACCACGATATTGAGTGTAGTCCGTGGGCTTGTGAAAAGTCTGCCCGAGTCGCTTGCTCTCCACCTCGAGGAAACAAGCCCGCCAGATCTCCGTAAGCAGGCCTTGTGTCGTTTGCAGCTCTTCCAAGTGTGGCGTAGAGGTCGGCTTTAACTTAAAGGCAGTGCCCTCCTGGTGCAGCGCAATGATGCGCGGGTCGATCCCTACTTCCGATTGCAGTTGCTGTTGCCGTTCCCTTACATAGGGACGGTATTTGCCTCGAATCGTCAGCAAGGCATCGCCCAAGGCGAGCTTAGCCTTGGCCTGATTACGATGCACAATACTAAGATTCTTGCCCGCGGCCAAGTCTGCCTTGGCAAAGAACAAACCAGAGCCACGATTCCAAAGCAGACGAGTCGCCTCAATGGTCGCTATCTGGTCCGCCTGCGCTAAAGGCAAATAAGGCTCAAGATAGTGCTCTCGTCCCATGACCTGTGTATGCGCGCTCACCAAGTCATAAAACATCATGGAGCCTGGCGTTGCGTCCAAGTCGGATTGCGGCAGGCACTTGCCCTCAACATCAATGCCTAGAATTGCACTTTCATCACGCTCCCAGCGATGCACGGCCTCATTCAGACTGGGGTCGTTTGGCTTTGAGGTGAAAATAAAATAGTCGAGATCATTAAAAAAGGCGGGCGCACCCTGAGCATCCGTCGCAATGCCGCCTTCCCCCCGTCCATAGCCGCCGCCCAGTATGATTGCCTCAGGGCTCGCTGTGCCTAGTTTAGAAAAAAAATCCCGCGTACGCTCAAAATGCGCCTGCAATGCAGCATTCAGAGAGTCAGGGAGTGGCACCGCTGTTGAATGGGCAGTGGGCATGTGTTTAAGCGAGTCTATATAAGGGCATTGAAATCATTCAGGCTGACTCAGGCTCGATCTCTAGAATTCGATGTAATCGCAGCAACTCCAAGACGCTCAATACCGTTGGGGTGGGTCGACGTAAAGTCAGCTTTTGATCGACTTGCTTATAGAAAAACAGCAAGGCACCGATGCCAGAACTATCGATGAAGTTTACCTGTGAAATGTCGACTACAACTCGCTCTCGCCCCTCTAAACTGAGCCCTTGCAAGGCTGTCTTAACTTCGGTGGCATTAGATGCATCCAAGGCGTCCACCGACAAGGTGACCTCAAGTATTTCATCGGTAAATACGGTACTAATCATAGCTATGTAAAATAATTGGCGACAGGTTAATTTGTGCGATGTTAAGTGCAACTTAAAATGAATTCTACGAGTGTCGTCGATGGGAAAATGATTGATACCCATTAGACTGTCGGCAGTATAATGACGTAGGCAGGTGCTTTTATTTTTTATTTACATCCAAGAGATGCTCTTGGTGTTCAACACCCGCACCCGATGTCAAATCAGCAGTCAACGACTGCCCCCCCTCAGAAGAAGGAACACCACCTCAATCCATGCTATGGTAACATTCTGATTGATTAGTGATGGAAGAAGCAATTACTTAACAAATCCACTAGGGACGGACCCACAGGAAATATTTATGCTAGCAGAACAAAAGAAAGGGATCATCGGAGCAAAAATGCTATTACTGGTAGTATTACTGCTGCTAGTTATAAGTGCAATGGGGGCGGTCATCTATTTCGTCACTAAAAACTACCGACAGTTAGAAGACTTTAACGATGCCATCACTGCATATGAAAGTGAAAACTGGGAACTGGCTAGTAAACGACTTCAAGCTGCGATTGTGGCGGACCCTAATAATGAGGACGTGGTCGCCAAATTAGCAACGGTCAATGAGAAACTCGGATACTGGACAGCAGCTGGATTTCTATGGTCGCGTGCAGCTGAGTTAAATGCATTTAAACCCGAGTATTTCGAGCACGCGCTCAGCGCGCACCTACGGGCAGGCAATTTTGAGCTCCTCCGCGAGGAACTCGCGACCGCTCAGCCATTTAAGACTGATCGACATCGCTTACTCATGGCATTGGTGCATGCAAATGCAGGAGAACTTGAAGATGCGAAGCTCATGATGAGCGAATTATCACAAGCTGACGCGCAAGACACCCCATTGCTCAAACTGGTCGAGCTCATGCTGGAAGATACAGCAGCAATGACACCTGAGCAAGTTTCTGGCTTCGAAGCGCTCGCAAATTCTGAAGATGCCGCCATCGCTCTCATCGCACTTTACAACTTAGCTAATGACGCGATTGGCCGTGGCGAAATGTCACGCGCCCAAGATTACCTTGAGCGCCGCAGTTTGCTCAGTCCCAAGCAAGGAACTATCAGCCTCGCCAATTTCTACTACATTCAAGGTAAATCCAAAGAAGCCGCCGATCTTTACCGGGAACTCGTCGATGAATTGATACCAATTGAATCAATTCGCTATGCTGAATCGCTAGTCGCGATCAAACAAATAGATGAGCTACAGGAGCTCGCGAAACGCTATCGCATCGGAGCGCGAGTGGATGTCCTGACGGGGTATTATATTGATGCATTGCTCGCCTATGAGGCAAATGATGCTGCGACTGTGTCGGCGAAACTTCAAGCGATGGGGGATGAAATGCCTGTAACTTTGATTGCGCAAATGCTGACTTTTTATGATGCAGTTCAACGCAAAGATATCAAAGCGATCTCGACCCTCTTGTCTGAGTTTCCCTACGATGCGCATGAGCGCTTAGCAAAATTCGTCCCCATGATTCAAGAACTGGTGATGGAGCTAATTACTGAGAATAATTTGACCGAGGCGGCACATCTTTCGGAGCTTCTAAACATACGAGACTTTCAAGATGTGGCATTTACGCTCGCACAGGTCGGAGATGCCGCGCAGAAGCAGGTTTTGTCACGCATGGATCTCGACCAAGCACTTGAAGCGTACCCGCGCGAGCCCAGGCTCTGGTCCATCGCCACTGATTATCATCTGAGAAATCGTAACTTCTCCGAGGCTCAAGCCGCTGCAGAGAAGCTACTGGAACTGATCCCGGGCAATGTTTCCGCACAGCTCCAACGTATCGCGGCCTTGGAATCGATGCCCGAGCTCGCAAAAGCCACGCAGGCCTTCGAAGCACTCTATCAGGAAAACCCAAGTGATCGTAGAGTATTGATTCAGTATCTTGCCTTTTGCTCGCGCAATCAACTCTCAGCCAACTTATCTGCACTCTTAACATCACTGCAAGCGCAAGCAGACACTGCTTTAATAGGTCTCGCGGTCCTCGCCGAAGCAGAACTCGCACAAATTGCGAACGATCGTGAAAAAATATACACGCTCCTGCAGCCTCTTGCACAGGGCGCAAGTTGGGCCGCCAATTCGGAAAATGCGGCGATACTTTACCGCGCGGCGAATATGCTCGCGACCAGTGACTACGAGGCCCCAGCGATTAAAATTTATCGCAAATTGTTGGCACTCGCGCCCAATTCAGTGCCCGTTCTAGTTAACCTAGCCGAACTCTACGCTGCATTGGCTGAAAAAGAATCCGATCAAGACGCACAACAAACAGCACTCGAACTCGCGAAACAGGCCTACACAGCAGTGCCACAATCTGCCATCGCTCGTGAGTGCTATGCGCTACGCCTCAACGAAACGGGCTCACACGATGAAGCACAAAAATTGCTGCTCAATCTAATGCAACAAGAGACGGGCTCCCCACGAGTACGCCTCGCGTGGAAGGACTCAATGGAGCATTTGATCGAAGCGTTGGCGAAAAAAGATGAAATCTACAATCGCACAAACCTCTGTCAGTCATTGCTCAATGAGTTTCCGCAAAACGAAATCGCGACGCAAAATTTGCAAAGCATCCAAGAGGAATTACAACGACGAGCCGCCGAAACTGAGGCAAAACGTGAAGAGGAGACATCAAAATAAATCCTCCGCATGCATGATATCTCCAGCAGTCTCAGTGAGTTTTGGTGGCGTATGCGTCGCTGGACGCATGAATTTCCCTTAACATGTTTATTGCTCACTGGTGTGCTGCTATACGCACTCGCGCAAATTATATTTTTTACCACAGCTAGAGAGAATGCGGTTCCGCTTTGGATACTAGCACTGGTCTTAGCATGGCGCGCAATGGAACAGCTCGAGCCCAGAGATCTGTTTGACCTGCGTTCGCAAATCGCCGCTTGGTTATTCATCGCACTGATTCCATTTGCCTTGCAGTTACCTGGGGCAAGCGAGCTACGTCTCGGAGTCAGATGTGCCATGATGCTACTTGCAGTTTCGGTGATCGCCTACAACAACGCATTACATGGGACACTGCGCTTGATGCCGGTTATGATTTTGAGCTTGGTGATTATACCCGTGCAAGAACAGCTGTTTCTCGCGATTAGCTACCCCCTCAGATTGATCTCCACCATGCTCACAGTCGAGGCTCTGCAACTCTTCGGACGCGACATATCCTACCATTTTACGACAATTCATCTGGGCGATTACCAGCTAGCGATTACAGATGCATGTAGCGGAATTTCGCAGTTAGCGGTCCTGCTGCTGATCGGCTATGTGGTAGTGATCATGAAGCAACATCGTAATTTTGGATTTGCCACGCTCCACTACTTTACTCTTTTGCCCGTCGTGATCTTTGCGAATGCGATTCGCTTGGTCATCACCATCATTCTCTTCGACGTAATTGGAGAAACTGCCTTCGACAATAGCTATCACGCCACATTGGGCTATGTATTTGTGATGATGGCGACCTATTTTTTCTACGCAATAGGAGGCGCCTTCCCAAACGTTGATGATGCGAACGAATCGTCTAAACCAAACGAACCTTTTTCAGTAAAAGATTAAGCCATGCCACGCTACTTAAGGTTCACTTTACTCTTCATTGGCTTCATCCCATTCGGGGCGAAATTGCCCTATATGTATCGGGCATGGCGCGACTCACCACAAGATCGCTTCGATTGGATATTTGTCACGCTGTTCGCGATCCTATTCCCACTGGTCTGGATCAAGACTCGTAAGCGCGAAGAAGTTGCCACGGTGGATTACACCGTTCTGATCGTATTGATCCCCTCTCTTTTAGGCTATGCAGCCGCGATGCATATGGCGATCAATGCGCTGCAGATCATTTGCGGAATTTGCACGGCTTTTTCAGTGTTTTGGTTGATCTATGGCGGACAAAATGCGTATCGAGTTTTACCAACCTTTGGTTTGCTCTTCTTGGGAGTGACGAGCACCACCTATTGGGTGAACTACTACGTGGGCGACCCGGGGATGATGTCTGGGCACATTATTAAGTTTGCTGCCGCTCTCATATTGCTAGCTTGGCAGACAATAAACATACTATGGGAAAAGAAAGTTCAGACACGTAGTCTGCTCTATTCAGGCGCAGTTCTGCTAGCGATGCTCTATATTTGGCAAAGTGAAGAATCCTCTTCGGAGCAAGGAGCCCCCATGGTGCTGTCACTAACACCAGGCAAGGTCGGCACATATTTAGGACAGGCCCAAGAAGTCACCGAAAATGATATACGCTTCTTTGGAGAAGATAGTGAGATTGAAAAGTTCTACTATATTGGCGATGACCAAGGTATTTATATTCTAGCGCTCACCTGCGGCAGCAAGATCAACTCAATCCATCCAGCGAGTCATTGCTTGCGCACTTCAGGTTGGGTCATCCATTCAGAAGAGATTCTGACCGCGAACCTGCATGAAGAGCCCGTTTATATCACTGAAATCGTAGCCGAGTCTCAGAATGCAGCCTATTTGTTCTGGGTCTGGTACTCTAATCCTGATTATTCCACTGGTAGCTTTGTGCATTTTCGTAAAGAATGGCAACGCGATGTGACATGGCACACCTATCAACTAATGATCCCCCTAACCAATAAAGATGACGCGAGTGGCTTGATTCAAGCTCGCAAAGAATTGCGTGCGTTATTGGAGACGGTCGCCACCAGTTCGACGCAGTAAACCTGCAATAGATGCCCCAAACAGAGTTGAGAGCATGATCGCGCTATAACCTTGCCAAGTGCCGGCTAAATGCATGCATCACCCATGCGTGTAGGGGTGCCTGCGTCAAGGCGTAGAGATACCAAGGCAGTTTGGGGGCGAAACCGTGAATCGACGCAATAATGCACTGGTTGGACGGAAACAGTCGAAACTCGAAACGTCCAGGCGGCTCCACATCTGCTGCTAAATAACCTCCAGAAATGTAGTAAGCACAGCGGCGCTGATTACCGACAGTCCAAGGCGTCGGCGTAAGTTGAAGTAGCTTTAAGCGCTTAAAAAATGCATAGAAACGCACCACCCCCAGCTGGTCCGTTTCAGCATGGATCAGATTAGCAAATCGTCGACTCAGCCAGCGGTCGTATTCTTGTGAGATTTGCTGCGCATCCAGCCCTGCAGGTAGCGGCATTCGTTGCACCGAGCGCACCCGCTTATCACGGCGTATTTGCTGAGCATCGACAGCCTGAGTCTGTTTGCGTGGATTCGCGCGTGGCTCGCCGCTGGGGTCAACAGCTTTAGCGAGGGAGTCTTCCAGACTGATCATACCGCTGGAAAGTCGATCCAACAATGGGTTTGGACGCGCGCGTAAATCGTGACGCAAGCTCTCTTGCAAGGGCCCCACCAGTGCGGCTGGCACTTTACCAAAATACGCCACCCAATGCCGTGACAAAGCCAAGAGGTGCCACGGGATGTTGAAGGTGCGCACCGACTTGCCTAAGGCTGCAGCCGTTTTCAGGATCAAGTCCCGATAGCTCATCGGCTCATGCCCGCCCAAATCGTAAACCTCACCTGAGGCAAATTGAGCATCGCTCAGGCAGAGCTCGAAGGCCTCGCAAACATTTTGGATGTCGATCGAATGCGTCATTGAGCGCACCCAAGCTGGCAGCAGCATGATTGGCAGTGCATTAACCAGATTGATCAACATCGAAAAAGAAGATCCCCCTGGGCCAAAAATGAGCCCTGCACGCAGGACCGTCACTTTTACGGAACGACTTTTGAGCACGCGCTCCACTTCCAAGCGACTGCGTAAGTGTGGACTCAGGGACTCGTCGCCCGCAGGCATTAGGCCGCTCAGGTAAATGACATGCTTCAGACCGGCACTTTCGGCTGCACGGATGAAATTGTCCGCCAATAGCAAGTCAGTATCCTCAAAAGAGCCCTGCATTAAACGCGACGATGGTGCCATCGAATGCACTAAGTAAAGTCCCAGTTCACAGCCCTGCAAAGCTTCGGTAACCTGTGGTAATGAATATAAATCACAATGCCTCCATTCAGTGGCATGCGCCGCGTTACCTTGTGCAACGATGTTGGGGCTACGTGTCAGTGCCCGAAAACGAAACACCTCAGACAGATGCCGTCTGAGGTGTGAACCAACAAAACCACTCGCGCCAGCTACGGCGATTAAGGGCTTGTCGGAATTGCGTTCGCTCAAGGAAGCTAGGGTTGATGGCCCGGAGGAAGCTTAGGCGAGATAACTGTTGAGCATCCAGATCGTCTTTTCATGCACTTGAATGCGTGCAATCATCAGATCCTCGGTTTGATCGTCGCCGGCATCGCCTGCGGCGTCGCGCGTCGCTTTCATATCGTCCACCAATTTTTGATTCACCGTTAACAGGTGCTTCACCATATCATCGGCATTCGAATCTTCGGCAATTTCAGGAGTGCCTGCGAGTTTCGCCAAATTGCCTAAGCCACCGGGCGCGAGGGCTCCCAAAGCACGGATGCGCTCTGCAACTTCATCGATCGCGGCAAACAGCTCAGTGTATTGCTCCTCAAAAGCGGCATGCAATGCAAAGAATGAAGGGCCACGAACGTTCCAGTGGCAAATATGGGTTTGAGCCAATAGCGCATAACTATCGGCTACAACCAGGCGCAAACCTTCAACCACGCGGCTTGAAGTTTCAGCAGTTTTTACAGATCGGGATTTTGATTTCTTTTTAGCCATGCACACAGGCTAGCAAAACTAAGAGATAAATCAAACGTGCACGAAACTTTGTTAGAGTTCTGTATACTTCAGACTCTTACCCTTGGATTTTTCGATGGGATATTTTTCGCCATTTCGCTGCATCTTTTTCTCAATGATCTCGGCGATGTCGATGCCGGCGACATTGGCGAATTCGATGGCGTAGATAAAGACGTCGGCCAGTTCTTCTTCGACCTTGTCGCGTAGCTTGTCGGAGTTGACATCACTACGCGAAGCCTCGCTGCCTTGCCAAAGGAAGTGCTCCATCAGCTCGGCAGCTTCGGCTGCGATTGCCATCGATAGGTTCTTAGGCGAGTGAAATTGCTGCCAATCCCGCTCACTCGCAAAAGCGAGCACACGGTCTTTGATTGCTTGCAACTGAGTCTCGCTGTCGTTCATCGAATGCTTTTAGTACGCCTAAGCTTTACGCTCAGGACGAGGGAATAGGATGGTCTTTTCGCCAAGAGCTTGGCCTTGGAGGCGATTGCCCCACTCCAGCTGACCTTCGAGGCGATCAAAGCTCTCAGCCCCCACGAGCGCACGAATCTTATCAGAAATCTCTGGCATGACAGGCGTGAGCATGACTACGGCCAAGCGCAGGGCTTCCGCCATGGTCGCAAGCGAGGTGCGCAGTGCGGCTTGGTCGGCTGCGTCGTCAGACTTGGCGAGCTTCCAAGGCGCACGCGTCTCGGCGTATTTGTTAATGCCAGAGACGAAAGTGAAGATACGGTCGAGTGCTTTGTGAAACTGGAAATCCTCGAAGAGATTCACGAGTTCGCTCTCTGTCTTCGCCCAGAGTGCTTTAAGCTCTTTTTCTGGGGCATCTTCGACTTCAGCGGCAGGCACTTTACCCTCGGTGTAACGCCCCCCCATATTGAGCAGGCGACTAACAAGATTACCTAAGTCGTTGGCGAGGTCGCTATTGTAGCGGCTCATGAAAAGCTCCAGTGAGAACTCGGAGTCTTGCCCTACGTTCATTTCGCGGGTCACAAAGTAGCGGAAGGCGTCGGCGCCGAATTGCTCAATCAGGTCGAGCGGGTTGACGACATCGCCGGTGCTCTTGGACATCTTGGCTCCAGAACTGAGCCACCAACCGTGTACCAAGAAGTGCTTAGGCTGCTCGATGCCAAGCGCCTTGAGCATGATTGGCCAATAAACTGCGTGTGGCGGCACCAGAATGTCTTTACCAATCACGTGATAGTCGGCAGGCCAGTGCTGTTCAAACTCGTCGGTGCCGTAACCAGCTGCTGTGATATAGTTAGTCAGTGCGTCGAACCAAACATAAGTAACAAAGTCGGCATCGAAGGGGAGTTCAATCCCCCACTCCAAGCGCTCTTTCGGGCGGGAGATGCAGAGGTCGTTGAGCGGCTCTTTAAGAAATTGCAGCACATCGGCAGCACGAAAACGCGGGTAGATCAGCTCTTCGTTGTTCTTGATCAGATCTACCAGCCAGTCTTGATATTGAGCGAGCTTGAAAAAGTAGTTAGTTTCGATGATTTCTTCGACTTCGCCGAAAATCTCAGGCCATTCGCCATCAACCTTTTCCTTCTCGGTAACAAACTGCTCTTGGCGCTTGCTGTAATAACCAGAGTATTCTGCTTTATAGATCTCCCCCTTGTCGTAGAGCTTTTGTAGAATCTCTTGCACGACCTTTTTATGACGCGCTTCGGTGGTGCGAATATAATCGTCGTTGGAAATATGCAGACGGCCGCAGACGCCCTGGAATTCAACTGCTAAGCGGTCGCAGCGTTCTTGCGGCGTAATGCCCTCTTGCTGAGCCGACATTTGGACCTTTTGCCCGTGTTCATCGAGACCGGTGAGAAACTTGACTTCGTCGCCCATCAAGCGTCGAAAGCGTGCGACGATGTCAGTCAGCACTTTTTCGTAGGCATGCCCGAGGTGTGGGGAACCATTTGCGTAGTCGATTGCGGTAGTGATGTAGAACTTTTTGCTCATAAGAAACCGTGGAACTTGGGAGATTTCCCAGAGGGGCGCAAGCGCGGGATTTGGTAAATGTAAGTTGAGCGCTTACCACTCGCCTAAAATGTCTTCGACGATCAGCTGACTGCGACCGTAATAAAAGTTGGGCTGTACAATCAGACGCACCTTACCGGCGTTGTTTTTCTGATAACTAGGCAAGCCTTCCTCGGCAATAATACTGCGGTCTGCATAGTAGGCCCGCCAGACGCGTTCGCCAACTTGAATGCGGAAGGGCTTGATGCTCTTGACCACCGCATTGACGCTATACAGGTGTGCCACATGCTCGGCTAACTGAGTGTCGTCCAAATCGCTGAGAAAACCACCGTCCTGCAGATCGAGTGTGCCCAAATACTCCGAAACGTTCAATTTGCGCTCGTAGTCTGGTGCGTCGTCGCCACGGCTCAATTCGCCAGTCGCGCTAAAGGGGCCGAGCTTGAAGCGAGCGAGCAGGGGCAAGTGATCGGAAAAACCACTGCCAGTTTCGCCACCGGGGTTCCATTTAATGGGGCGACCGATCGCATCAGTATTGAGACCGGGCACAATTAGCTTTTCGAAACTGCCATCAATATAGCTTATGCCCGCGCCATCATACAGCCCCCGCGTGAGGATCAAGTGCATGAGGGTGCCGCGGTGTCCGCGCCAGACCTCGGAGAAGCGTAGTTCGGAAGGCAGTTCAAACCAAAGATTGTAAAGGTCATTTTGCTGGAAACGCTCGTCCCCATCGGAGCCAAGTATATCATTGATGCCGGTTTCCATCTCAGGGTAGAGCAGCGAATGATTATAGTGCGAGTTGAGATCGCCTGCAATAATTACGTCGGCCTGCGGGTCGGCGGCCAAGCGTGCATCAATCAAGCGACGCAACACGCTGGCGTTATCGACACGGATGTACTCGCGCTCAGGGTTGGATGCACCGGACTTCCAGTGGTTTACATACACGTAAAGCGGCTGGCCGTGCACATCCAGTTCCGCTTCGAGAATATCGCGCGCTTGCTGTAGGGGATGGCGCTCTACGCTCTGAATCGGGAATTTGGAAAAAACTGCGTTGGTATGCGCGATGCCAGAGTCCATCCCGCGCGAAGGTGCAGTCACCACCTCATAGCCCGTCATGCCGGCATCCGCAAGCGACTTGAGCAACCACGCCGATGCCGGATAGCCGGCGTAATCCTCAGACCACTCCGCCCCCAGCATCGAGGCGATCGTCTGATGCTGGTGCGCACGCAGGAAGGATTCGTAGTCTGCAACTGTGGACTCGGGTGTGAAGTCTGCTTCCAGCTCTGCAAAAAGTATCACTTCAGGGCCAGCACCGTCATTGACGTTTTGGAGCACCTGTGCGACGCCCTCTAATTTGGTCTGAAACTTACGGCGGGTGTAACCTGAACTGCCCTTCTCGGGGTCCATTTTATAGTCGTTGAACAAGGCGATGCCATCGACATCGAAGAGATTTTCGACGTTGTAGGTAACCACCGCAAAGTCCTTAGACGACGGCACACCCTCCTGTGACACGACGGCACTCGTAACCGGCGTTTGCGTGTTTTCCTGCGCCGTGCACGCGGCAGAAGCCAGTGACAACGCGGCGAGAACAGGAAGAAAGATAGTATGTTTTAAGGCAGCCATGGATACTTTTTGTAATTGGGAGCACGCTTTTCGTTCCAAGCTTTTCGCCCTTCTTCGCCCTCCTCGGTCAAATAATACAGCAAGGTGGCGTTGCCCGCGAGTTCTTGCAAGCCTTGCTGCCCGTCCACATCGGCATTAAAGGCAGCCTTGAGGCAGCGAATGGAGAGCGGACTGTGCTGCAAGATATCTTGCGCCCATTGCACACCTTCGTCTTCGAGTTGTTCGTAGGGCACGATCTTATTGACCAACCCCATATCCAAAGCTTCTTGCGCATTGTATTGGCGGCATAGATACCAAATTTCGCGTGCTTTTTTGTGGCCCACAATACGTGCCAAGTAGCTAGAGCCAAAGCCTCCATCAAAACTACCCACTTTGGGCCCGGTTTGTCCGAATATAGCGTTGTCTGCCGCGATCGTCAGGTCACACACAACATGCAGCACATGCCCGCCGCCAATGGCATAACCCGCGACGAGTGCGATCACCACCTTAGGCATCGAGCGAATCAGTTTTTGCAGATCTAATACATTGAGGCGTGGCACCCCATCCTTGCCCACATAGCCGCCCGCTTGGTGACCACGAATCTTTTGATCGCCCCCCGCACAAAAGGCAAATTTGCCATCAGTCTGCGGGTTGAAGCCTGTGAGTAACACCACGCCAATGGAAGTGTCATCCTTGGCATCGCTAAACGCTGCAATTAATTCAGCGACCGTATCGGGCGTGAAGGCATTGCGCCGATGCGGACGATTGATTGTGACCTTAGCGACACCATCACATTTCTCGTAGATGATATCTTCAAATTCGCGGACTTTTTTCCAGTTCATGCAGACATGCTAGAACGGAAAAATGCTCGATGACAACAGTCTTGCACGCTCTTTCGCATTAATAATGCGGAGGCTTTTCGTCGGCAGGCATGTCACCCGCATTCTGAGAGTTGAGTTCCGCCACTGCAGCCAACTGTGCTTTCTGCTCCTTAGCGACCTTCACTAGCGTATCAATGCGCTGCGTCAGGCGATAAATCTCCGCGTCTTGCTCGACCACGTGCTTTTCAAGAAACGCCAGCCGGGTCTCTAAAGATTGTAGTGATTCTGAACTCATATAAATATAGTTAACGCCCTAACGGGAATGATAAAGATTGAATGCCTTTGTGTTTGTACTCTACACTGCAAGAATTGAAAAAGGAGATACAGTGGTTAGTGCTTCTGGGATTAGAGCGAAAGCTTTTTTCTCTGCAACCCTGTTTAACGGTGGCACAGTCGCTGGGCGAAGACGCAGAGATCGTGCCCTTTGCTGAGGAGCTCTTAAGAGAACGAGCCTGTGTCGATTTTGACGCGCTGCAAGACTTAGTCGAATTTGCCTATGCGCGCTCACTAGAAGCAGAACCTGCGAGTAATCCGTTTCAGCCTGTAGAGTCTCCCAGCAGCGCGGCCACAGCGTCCATAGCGTCCACTCCTCCCCCTGCCCCACAGCAAGTTCGCTTCGAATTACCGGAGTCCATGCCTGACTTGAGCGAGCTTAACTCGATTTCAGACGAAACGACTGCCGCCGAATACATGCGGCAAATTCTGGCTGCCTTACAAGAGTTGGGCAGCAGCGATTTGCACCTCTGCGCAGGCGCGCGTCCCTTCGTCAGACACAACGGCGCGCTGCGCTACTTAGATGAAGCCCCGCTGGCTACGGACGCGTCGAAGGTGTTAAACTCGGCATTATTAAACTCGGCCCAACGTGAAGAATTCGAATCCACTCACGACCTGGATTTCGCCCTCACCTTAGGCCTTCGCAGGCGCTATCGCGTGAACCTGATGCAACATAAAGAAGGCATGGCAGGCACTTATCGCTTAGTCCCAAGTAAGATACCGAGATTGAAAGATCTTGGCTTCGAAGATCTAGACCCCATTCGCCAGTTGCTCACTTACCCGAACGGACTCATTTTAGTCGCGGGCCCCATCTGCTCAGGCAAGAGTGTCACCCTGGCTGCGATGATCGATGACATTAACTGCACACGTGAAGAGCACTTGATCGCTGTAGAGGAACCGATTGAGATTGTGCAAAGCTCCAAGTCCTGCCAAATTACTCAGCGAGAAGTGGGCGTCCATACTCATAGCTTTGCAGGTGCCCTGAAGAGTGCGCTGCGACAAGACCCGGACATCATCGTAATTGGTGAATTACGAGACCTGGAAACGATTGAAATGGCGATCACTGCCTCCGAAACCGGGCACTTGGTGATCGGGACACTCCACACCAGTGATGCCGCCAACACTTTGAACCGTGTGTTAGACGTCTTCCCGGCCTCTCAACAAACACATATTCGAGTGATGCTCTCGCACGCATTGCGTGGCATAATCTGCCAAAGATTAGTCCCCTCTACGGACGGGCATATGGCTCTCGCATATGAGTTGCTACTCAATAATACCGCAGTTCGCACATTGATTCATGAGAATAAGCCCGAAGGCCTCGTGAATGTGATGGAAACCGGCTCCGCTGAAGGGATGCGACTCATGGATAAATCGATCTTATCATTATGGGAAAGCGACCGAATTAGCGATGAAGTCGCTCTTAAAAATTTAAAGAGTGAAATGAAACGTGCGCAACTACGAGAGTTGATCATGCTTCAAAAACCGACTTATCAAACTACATAAGGTCGCCATGCCAATCATCGATAAATACCTCAATCAATTACTGGAAACAGAGGGGTCCGACTTGCACCTGTCGGTCGGCACACCAGTACGTGCGCGCATCGCGGGCTCGATCAAAGATTTAAGTGAAACACCACTCACAGAGGAAGTTCTCAACTCAATGCTAAAAGAATTGTGCGACGAGGCGAAGTGGGCAGAATATGAAAGTTCTAAAGAGCTCGACTTCGCTTATGGCATCGAAACCGGCGACCGCTTTCGCGCCAATTATTTTTATAATCACTGGGGCACTGCAGCCGTGCTGCGCCTGATCCCCGCCGACATTAAATCTTTTCAGTCACTTCATCTACCTGAGGTGCTACAAACACTCTGCTTTGCACGCGCGGGGCTGGTTTTTGTGACCGGGCCCACGGGTAGTGGCAAGTCCACTACATTAGCGGCCATGATCGATCTGATCAATGAGCAATCCTGCAAGCATATCATCACGATCGAAGACCCGGTAGAGTTCGTGCACCGCAACAAGCAAAGCGTGATCGCGCATCGCGAAGTAGGCGAACACAGTCAGTCCTTCGCCGCCGCACTACGCGGAGCCATGCGCGCGGACCCTGACATCTTGCTGGTCGGCGAAATGCGTGACGTCCAAACCATTCGCTTGGCATTGAATTGTGCCTCGATGGGCATGTTGGTATTTGGGACATTGCACACCAATAATGCGCCCATGACGATTGATCGCGTAATCGACGCTTTTCCCGCTGACGAGCAGAACCAAGTGCGAACCATGCTAGGCTCCAGTTTGAACGGGGTCGTTTCGCAGCTACTATGCAAAAAAATAGGTGGTGGCCGCGTAGCAGCTCACGAAATATTACTAAAACATGATGCCTTGGCGACCTGTATTCGCAGTGGCAAAATTAGCCGCATACGTCAGATCATCGAAAGCAGCATGCAAGAAGGAATGATCACCATGGATGCATCCCTTGAGAGGCTCCTGCAGTCCAAGCAAATAAGCGCGGAAGAAGCTTATATGAAGGCAAGTAACAAGGCCACTTTCGAGAAATACATACTAGCACGTGAGGCGCAGCAGCCTGGGAATTTCCCGCAGGGCTATGAGGTCTAATGGCACGTCAATCCCCCACTTTACCGAGCGCTAGGTAGCTAGCGTAGGTAAGTCTTTACGAGTTGCTCGACTCGTCCCAAGCGTAAGGGCTTCGAGACAAATTCCGTCATACCCACGCGCAAACAGCGACTCTTAATATCTTTGGCCACATTTGCAGTGACCGCGACTATTGGTGTGTTCTTATTCAAAGAACTACTTGTCACAATCTCTCGTGTCGTATCGAAGCCATCCATATTGGGCATACTTAGATCCATTAGAATCAAATCGAATTTCTGCTTTTGGCAGGCAGCAATTCCATTTAAACCATCGTCTGCGGTATGAACGACGACACCGAAGCGTTGCATCATTTTGAGTATGGTCAACTGATTGATTTTGTTGTCCTCTACGATCAACACATGCGGCGCATCTCCTTCAGGGGCCACTGCATCAAGATCATGATGCGCATCACTGGCACGCTCCGATTCTAAATGATCCATTTCTTGCATCCCCACCGTGACCCCTAATTGTTGTAGCGCAGGCGTCAGCATGTAAGCCGCATTTTTGACAAACTGTTGCTCATCGTGACTCAGCCGATCCACTGGGTCACGCGACTCCAAGCAAAGCACACCTATCAGACGATAATGTGAAAATATATTCTCGCGCTGTAAGCTAAACATCCCGCGATTCTGCCCAAAATACTCTTCCAAGCTAGATACATAATCCATTCGAATCGTGTCTTCGGGCATCGGGTCCAATTGCTCAATCTGCCATTGAGCAATCGTGCGAATACTTAACTTAGATTCCTGCCATAAGCTCAAATAGGCTCGATCTGCATTCACGCAAAGCGCAACGTGTTTCAGAGCCCGCTGCAATTGTCGCTCGCGATCATATTCAGAGTCTGAAAGCAAACGACTAAGTTGAAACGTCGCTTTGATAGGGTCAAGTGGCTGAAACACGTATAATTTTCTCAGTTAAAGGATTAGCCTTGGTAGCGAAATAAGCTCATTGACTGCGGGGGGAGGTCCAGCTTGATCGAATATGGACGTCCATCCCATTCAACAGGCTCAGCCTGCACGCCACCGTTGTTGCCAAAGCCGAGGCCGCCATACTCTTTGGCATCGGTATTCAAGATCTCTTTCCAGAAACCAGCGTGCGGCACACCCACTCGGAAGCCTTCGCGCAGGACAGGCGTAAAGTTCCCCACCGCTGCTATATCGTCGGTCGTCTCACTGCCCTTACGCAAGAAAGTCAAAATGCTATTTTCCGCATCGGTGCAATTGATCCATTCAAAGCCTTCCGCGGCGTTATCGCCCTGCGCCAAACCGGGAATCTCACGATAGATTTTATTCAGGTCACGCACCACCATTTGAATACCTTGGTGATCAGGATACTGCAGCAGGTGCCAATCGAGGCACTTGTTGTAATTCCACTCAGCAGACTGACCAAAGTCAGAGCCCATAAAGAGTGTCTTCTTGCCCGGCCAGATCCACATCAGACCGTAGAGCAGGCGTAATTGATGTGCCTTATTCGAAATCGGCTCGCCAGGCATCTTGAGCAGCATAGAGCCTTTACCATGCACCACCTCGTCATGCGAGAATACCTGCGTAAAGTTCTCCGAATATTGATAGAGCATACCAAAGGACAGCTGATGGTGCTCATACTTACGGTAAATCGGATCCTTCTGGAAGTATTCCAGAGTGTCGTGCATCCAGCCCATATTCCACTTAATGTCGAAACCGAGCCCATCTTCCGCAGTCGGCTTAGTCACGCCGGGGAATGATGTCGACTCCTCTGCAATCATAAGTGTGCCAGGGTAATATTTGTGTACCAGGTCATTGGTTTGACGCAAGAAATCGATCGCTTCGAGATTCTCACGGCCCCCATATTTGTTGGGAATCCACTGCCCTTCTTCACGGGAATAATCGAGGTATAGCATCGAGGCCACCGCATCCACGCGCAAGCCATCGATGTGGTAGCGCTCACACCAAGCCAATGCGGTGGCAATCAGGAAGCCGCGCACCTCGTTGCGACCATAATTAAAGATGAGAGTGCCCCAGTCTTGGTGGAAACCTTGACGCGGATCTGCGTGTTCGTAGAGCGCCGTGCCATCAAACTGAGCCAGTGCAAAGCTGTCTGTCGGGAAGTGCGCGGGCACCCAGTCCATAATCACGCCGATCCCATTTTGGTGCAAGGTGTCTACCAAATACATGAAATCCTCGGGAGTGCCAAAACGATAGGTCGGCGCAAAGAAGCCCGTCACCTGATAGCCCCAAGAGCCATCGAAGGGGTGCTCCGATAGAGGCATGAACTCGACGTGCGTATAATGCATGTCTTTGAGATAGCCGACCAACTCATGAGCGAGCTCTCGATACCCGAGAGGACGCGCCGCATCTTCTACTACCGCCTTCCATGAGCCCACGTGCATTTCGTAGACAGAGATTGGCTGATCTTTCCATACGGTGTTGGCGCGGCGCTCGATCCAGTCCGCATCCTTCCATTCGTAGCGGTCCACATCGCAAATGATCGAGGCATTGTAAGGAGGTGCCTCGAACGCGGTGCCGTAAGGGTCCGTCTTTAGCAGCGGGAAGCCCTGGCGTGCGCCAATTTCGTATTTGTATTTCATGCCCGGCTCGAGTCCGGGGATGAATAACTCCCAGACGCCAGAAGCCCCGAGGCTTCGCATCATGTGATAGCGTCCATCCCAGTGATTAAAGTCGCCGACTACAGAGACGCGCTCCGCATTCGGCGCCCACACGGCAAAAGATACACCGAGCACGCCGTCGTGGGTGCGCACTTGTGCACCCATCTTGCGGTGCACGAAGTGATCATTGCCCTCACTGAAGAGATACACATCATCTTCCGAGAGTGTCGGAAGAAAGCTATAGGGGTCGTAAAACTGACGAATTTCGCCGTTATAACGCTCAATTCGCAGACGGTATTTAAAGAACTCGCTGCGATCCGCGATGACACCCTCGAAGAGGCCATCTTTAGTCAAACGCTTGAGCTCGTAGCGCACACTTTCGTCCGCCACATCGACCACTTCGCAGCTCTTGGCATCGTCCAAATAAGCACGAACAATCAAACAATTCTTTTTCCCCTTTTGGTGGGGATGCATTCCCAATACCCCGTGAGGTTGGGCACATTTAACAGTAGTAATGGATTCGATCTCTTTCTGGGATATATTCACGCCCCACAGTCAATGTAATCTACTGCAACATGCAAGTCTCTTAGATGGCTTCGCGGAAGCAAAATTTGTTCACTATTTCTGAGCAACTGAACTTTCTGCTTTCAGTCCACATATTATCTCAATAACAAAGAAGCACTGACTTACGCCCACGAAAACCGCAAAAGAACCCCGAATACTCGTAGCTCCGCATATTTATAATCAATGGCCATTAAGAAATCTGAACTCTACTCCTCGCTGTGGGCGAGCTGCGATGAACTCCGGGGCGGCATGGATGCCTCTCAGTATAAGGACTACGTACTCGTCTTCCTCTTCCTGAAATACATCTCCGATAAATACGCGGGCCAGCCTTTCGCGCCGATCACCATCCCCGCAGGTGCGAGCTTTGCCGACATGGCCGCGCTCAAGGGCAGCAAGGACATCGGCGACCAGATCAACAAGGCCATCATCGCGCCTCTAGTCGAAGCCAATCAACAGCTCTCCCTCTCCGACTTCCCTGACTTCAACGACCCCAATAAGCTGGGCTCAAACAAGGAAATGGTCGACCGCCTGACCAACCTGATCGGCATCTTCGAAGAGCCCGCGCTGGACTTCTCTAAGAACCGCGCCGAGGGCGACGACATCCTGGGCGACGCCTACGAATATCTGATGCGCCACTTCGCCACCGAGAGCGGCAAGAGCAAGGGCCAGTTCTACACTCCTTCCGAGGTCTCCCGCATCATGGCCAAGGTGCTCGACATCGGCTCTGCGCAGACCAGCGCTTCCACCACCGTTTACGATCCCACCTGCGGCTCTGGCTCGCTGTTGCTGAAGGTCGCCGACGAAGCCAGCTCTGAGCTCACGCTCTACGGACAGGAAAAGGACGCCACTACCTCCGGCCTCGCCCGGATGAATATGATCCTGCACAACAACCCCACCGCAGAGATCGCCCAAGGCAACACCCTCGCCGACCCGAAATTCCTCGAAGGTGCCAGCCTTAAACAATTCGACTACGTCGTCGCCAATCCCCCTTTCAGTGACAAGCGCTGGAGCACAGGCGTCCACACCACCGACGACCCACACGAGCGCTTCAAGCACTTCGGCACCCCACCCGACAAGCAAGGCGACTACGCCTACCTGCTCCACATCCTCCGCTCCCTCAAGAGCACTGGCAAGGGAGCCTGTATTCTCCCGCATGGCGTCCTCTTTCGTGGCAACGCCGAGGCCGAGATCCGCAAGAAGCTCATCCGCAAGGGCTACCTCAAGGCCATCATCGGCCTACCTGCCAATCTCTTCTACGGCACCGGCATTCCCGCCTGCATCCTCGTGCTCGACAAGTCCGAGGCCCACGCCCGCAAAGGTATCTTCATGGTCGACGCCTCCAACGGCTTCATCAAAGACGGCAACAAGAACCGCCTCCGCTCCCGCGACATCCATCAGATCGTCGATGCCTACAGTAAAGGCGTGGAAGTCAAAGGCTACGCCCGCTCCGTCGGCTTCGAAGAGATCGAGAAAAACGATTTCAACCTCAACCTACCGCGCTACATCGACAACCGCGCCGCCGAAGACCTGCAAGACATCGAAGCCCACCTGCAAGGCGGCATCCCCGCACGCGACGTCGACGCTTTGGAGAAATACTGGGCGGTTTGTCCGAATTTACGCGCCAGTTTATTCCAGCCGCTTCGTGACGGCTACGTCGCGCTGAATAACGAAGCACGAATGGCGGATGGCAAATCATCCGCGTCGTCGTCCTCCGCCATCAGTCATTCGCAATTACAAGCGCACCCAGATCTCGTGTCCTTTAGGGAGCGCCTCGAAAATCACTTTCAAGCCTGGGCTGACAAACAACGCACCGAACTTCGTGCGCTTGCCCAAGGCTTCAATCCCAAGACCTTCATCCACGACTTCTCGGAAGACCTACTCGCCCACTACCAAGGCCAGCCACTCATCGACCCCTACGCCGTCTATCAACACCTAATGGACTACTGGAGCGAAGTCCTGCAAGACGACACCTACCTGATCGCGATTGATGGTTGGCAGGCGAAGACCTACCGGATCACCGAGACCAACAAAAAGACCGGCAAAACAAAGGACAAAGGCTGGGCCTGCGACCTCGTGCCCAAGGAGCTGATCGTCGCCCGCTACTTTGCCGCCGAGCAAGCCCGAATCGAGAGCCAACAAGCCGAGCTCGAAGCCCTCGAAGCCCAACGCGCCGAACTCGAAGAAGAGCACAGCGCCGAAGACGGAGCCTTCGCCGAACTAGACAAGATCAACAAGGCCGAAGTCAGCAAACGCCTAAAAGAGCTCAAAGCCAAAGGCCCCGGGATCGCGAATCTCCGCATTCGCACCACGTCAGAAAAGGCCGATCAGGAGATCAGCGCTCCCAGCCTCACCGAGTCCGAAGTGCTCCAGCGCTGGCTCGACCTCAACAAAGGCGAAGCCGCCCTCAAGAAAGCGATCAAAGACGCCGAACTCGCCCTCGACGTCCTCGCCTACGAAAAATACCCAAAGCTTACGGAAGCCGAGATCCAGACGCTCGCCGTCGACGACAAATGGCTCGCGACTTTGCAACAACGCACCCACAGCGAACTCGACCGCATCACGCAGGCGCTCACTCAACGAGTAAAACAACTCGCCGAACGCTACGAGGCACCGCTGAGCGCGTTGACCGAACGAACCGCCGATTTGGAAGCGAAAGTCAGCGCTCACCTCAAACAGATGGGATTCAACGCATGAAGGATATGGAACATCTAGTCAGCCTATTCCAAAGCACTCAGCAAGTGCTTCAAAAGCAAGCAGTCCGCGCCGTCGACTCCTCCCTCGTCGTTCGCAACTGGCTCTTTGGTTGGTATCTCGTCGAATTTGAAAATGCAGATGCCGAACGCTCAGAGCTTTACGGAAAACATCTAATTGACGACCTATCTAAACGTCTCAATCAAACTGGTCTAAAAGGGATATCTCCCACCAACCTCCGTAGATTTCGAGAATTTTTCTTAAGCTATCAAAAGATTCAACAGACACTGTCTGTTGAATCTTTAAAACCAGTAGACATAGCAGCATCTGAACCATCAAACGCACTCCCTTCAGAGATAAGCCAGACGCTGTCTGACCAATCTTTACGCAAACTACCACAGAACGCACTGCGACAGATTGCCGCTCGTTTCCCGCTCTCCTGGTCACACTACGTCGCCCTGCTCTCCGTCTCCAATCCCGATGAGCGTAGCTTCTACGAAATCGAGTCCACCGCCAACGACTGGAGCCTGCGCGAACTCAAGCGTCAGATCAACAGCAGCCTCTTTGAGCGCCTGGCCCTTAGTCGCGACAAGGATCAACTCAAAGCACTCGCCCAACAAGGGCAGATCGTCGAGCAAGCTGCCGACCTCGTCAAAAATCCCTACGTGCTAGAGTTCCTCGGGCTCGACGAACGCACCGCCTATTCAGAGAACGAGCTCGAAACCGCCATCATCGACAAACTAGAGCACTTTCTCTTAGAACTCGGCAAAGGCTTCCTATTCGAAGCCCGTCAGAAACGCTTCACCTTCGACGAAGACCACTACTTCATCGACCTCGTCTTCTACAACCGCCTGCTGCGGTGCTACGCATTGATCGACCTCAAGATCGGCGAGATCACCCATCAAGACCTCGGGCAGATGCAGATGTATGTGAACTACTACGACCGCCACGTAAAGACCGACGCCGAAGCCCCCACCATCGGCATCGTCCTGTGCAAACGTAAAAAAGACGCACTCGTCGAAATCACCCTCCCAAAAGATAGCAACATCCACGCCTCCGAATACAAACTGTATTTGCCCAGCAAGGACGAACTGATCGCTCAAATCGATAGCGTGTCGGCGCAAATTGAGGATGGAGGATCGATAATTGATAATGGATAAGGGAAAATTGATAATGAGTGCCTACACGCCAGACATTCGTCCGACAGCGTCGGACGAATCTACCCGTCGCACAAAATCCGAGACACCGTCGCGAAATTTCGGCCAAGCCACAATTAAAAGTCAAGCGGGCTTAAACAGCGATCAGTTCAAAAGGTTTGGAGTCCCGCCTTTAGGCGGCAGCGGCGTAAAGGTCAGCGACACGCAACCGCCTAAAGGCGGAACTCCGAACCTAATAACATGCCAGATATTAAACCAGAAACCAAAAGGCCAGACAGCGTCTGACCTTTCCAAACGAGAGCCACTGAGTTTTAGCCACAAAAAAGCACAAAAATCGACAATCGTAGCGCGGCGCTTTCATGCCCGCCGTAGCTTGCAAAGCGTAGGAGGGAGCCAGCGTCCCCGTCTCATTGAGTCCCTAACACGCTTCGTTTCAAAAGATGGCAGCAAGCAACCCAGCTTCACAAAGAAACCGCAGACACCGTCTGCGAAATTGAACAGTCAAAGAACGCATCCCCAAATCATTGCTCCGCCGCATCATCCAATCATTCTCAATTATCCATTTTCAATTTATCACCCTCCACTTCCAATTATCAATTTACCGCGTCAGCGGAACAGATGGGATTCGTATGCAACTAACAGAAGGCTACAAGCAAACTGAGGTCGGAGTGATTCCAGAGGACTGGAACGTATCAACCGTAGGCCAAGAGTTTCACATTAAACTGGGGAAGATGCTGGACTCCGAAAAGAATGTGGGAGTTGAAAAGCCATACCTAGGGAATAGCTCAGTTCAATGGGGCAGAATCGACATCAGTAATCTTAGCAAAATCAAACTCTCACCGTCGGACCTCCAAAGGTTCAGATTAAGGAAGGGAGACCTCCTAGTCTGCGAAGGTGGTGAAGTTGGACGGTCAGCCATATGGCAGGATGAAATCGAAGAATGCTATTACCAGAAAGCCATTCATCGGCTAAGGCCAAAGCGTTCATACAATGTCAATTACATGGCAGCAATTTTCGAAACGTATTCTAGATCTGGATACTTTGAGAACTATGTGACAAAGACTAGCATCGCCCACTTACCTAAGGATAAATTCGAAACTATCCCAATCCCCCTCCCGCCCACCAAAGCCGAACAAGAAGCGATCGCGGAGGCCTTGAGCGATACGGATGCGTGGATTGAATCGCTGGAGCAACTCATCGCCAAAAAACGCCGTATCAAAGCAGGCAGTATGCAGGCCCTCCTCACCGGCAAACAACGCCTCCCGGGGTTCTCTGGGGACTGGGAGGTGAAGACGCTGGGTGAGATTGGAGAATCCTTAATCGGACTTACATACAGCCCGAATGAAGTAAGCGAATCTGGGGTGCTCGTATTACGATCCTCCAATGTTCAGAATGGGGTTTTATGCTTTGAAAATAATGTATTCGTAAACCGAGACATAAATGAACGAATAATGGTTCGCACGGGGGACATTCTAATTTGCGTTCGGAATGGAAGCAGGAATTTAATAGGAAAGTGTGCCATAATAGACGAACGCGCGAACGGCATGACATTCGGCGCTTTTATGTGCGTATTCCGAACTGCCTTCCATGACTTCGTTCATTATCAGTTTCAGTCCAACGTCATCAAGCAACAGATTAATGAACATCTAGGAGCAACCATTAATCAGATTACAAATGGCAGTCTTAATTCTTTTAAGATTCCGTTTCCGACCGAGGCAAAGGAGCGTGAAGCCATCGCCGCCATCCTATCGGACATGGACAGCGAGCTCGACGCCTTGGAATCCAAGCTGAGCAAAGCCCGCCAAATCAAACAAGGCATGATGCAGGAACTCTTAACCGGAAAAACGCGATTGGTATGAGTGATAACGAGACAAAGCACACACCCACTTCATCAACAAAACTTGGCTCGCTCGCGGGTCTTCAGAAGCGCGTTGATGGCGCTTCGAACTTTGGCGTTTGCCCTCTAGTCGAAATTAAAATGGTAGCAGAGCAGCCGCTCACTCTATCGGTCGCGAGACGAGATAAAAATGAAAGGTTAAATCTCGGTTGTGCTTTGAGTTTTATCGCAGGAGAGCTCTTCCCAACAATTAAACGCCCACAGTTTCTATATCGAGGAGTCAGCTTGAAGCACTTGGAACATGTCTCGAAAGAAGGTATTGATGTAGAACCAACGAATGCACCGATTTTTGCAACCGACCGACCGGATAAAGCACTCGAATACGGTGAACTAGTAATGGTGTTTGATCCTATAAAACTGGATAAAACCTATCGCACCGCTCCGAAAGATGCTCCGGACGAAGTGTTGAGCCGACTCCGAGCGGAATATCCGACAGAGCTTGAGATCGATGGCAAGCTTTGGTTTTCCAGAATGCCCGCTGACAATGCGCGAACTGGGACAATCTACGAGAGCCATTATACATTCTTTATTCCGGACGATCCTCATGAAGCGTTGCTCATGCTTTTTGTAATTGGATAAATTAGTAATTGAAGTGTGCGACTCCAAATCCTCTTCCATTTCTAGTATGGCTAATAAGGGAGACACGCCGATCAACAACCTTGAAAATTTTGATAAATTATTATGGATAAAAACGTGACCAATCGCACTAACACACAACCTCTGAAAATTGCGAACAGCATTCGTCCATATCTGAATGAGATAGCAGATCGATTATGGTCTGGACATGCTGCTATCATGGTCGGGGCAGGATTCAGCAAGAATGCAAAACCTAATAGCACATCATGCACCAAGTTCCCTGACTGGACTGAGTTGGGCGATCTATTCTACGAGAAGGTTCATGGCGAAATGCCGGGGGACTCCAGGAAGTATATGAACGTGCTTAAACTCGCGGATGAAGTCCAAGCGGCTCTAGGCCGTCCTGTCTTGGATCAGCTACTGAGAAATGTCATCCCTGACTTGGACTATGAACCTTCTGCATTACACACGAAGCTGTTGGAACTTCCTTGGGCAGATATTTTCACAACAAACTATGATACGCTGTTAGAACGTGCTGCAGTCTCTATCTCATCACAGAGATTTGATGTGGTCGTGAACAAGGAAGACTTAGTCTACTCTGAGCAGCCAAGAATCATCAAACTCCACGGAAGTTTCCCATCCGAGCGACCTTTCATAATTACGGAAGAGGACTACCGCAGATACCCAAAAGAATACGCACCCTTTGTAAATACAGTCCAACAGTCGCTTCTGGAGAATACACTCTGTCTGGTAGGTTTTTCAGGAGATGATCCCAACTTTCTGCAGTGGATTGGTTGGATACGCGACAACCTAGGACACAAGAGTTCTCCGAAAATCTATCTGGTCGGTGTTGTTAACCTTTCCAATGCCCAAAAGAAACTTCTTGAGGCTAGAAATACCGTAGTCATCAATATGGCAGACTGCGCCAGTGTGGGCGCACATGGATATTATGAAGGCTTGGAGAGGTTCTTCGACTACCTAATGTCAAAGAAAGACACAGAAAATGCCCTCGGATGGCCATATGAGAGCTCTAAACTAAGTCCGGATCTCCAGAAAGATAAGCTTCTTCAAGCGCAGGCCACACTGGCGAAATGGAAAGAACAACGTAATTCCTACCCAGGATGGGTAGTAGTGCCTCAGGATCGCAGGGAAACCCTATGGAATCATACCGAGCATTGGTGTCGCTTCATCAATAAAATTGGCGAAATCTCCGATAAAATCGCCTTCGAGTGGATCTATGAACTAGTATGGCGCATGAACAAATGCCTATGTCCGCTGTTTAATGATCAGGTTGAATTCATTACTGCGATTTTAGATAAATACAGATGGATGTTTTTCCCCAAAGATGCGCCTAGCCCTACTCACGACACATCAGCAAGAGCAGAGGATAGGCTAAAATGGATTGAATTAAAAATCCACCTCATGCGCTACTATCGTGAAGAGGGTTTTCACCCAGAATGGGACACAACCAACGGAAAAATAGCTAGTATATGGGGAAATTTATCCGCATACCAGCAAGCAAGCGTATACTATGAACGTGCGCTATTTGCTCTCTTTAGCATCGACATCCCAGAGCTAAGGAAGCGAATTGCCGAATGGCCAGTGAACGAGTCGTTGCCGCATATGGAAGCAAAGCGAGCCATGCTGCTTGCAGAGATCGGTGAAGTAAATGAAGCCGCATCTATACTTTCTAACTCGCTTGAACAGATTCGCTCCAAGCTCAACCTGAAACCTGTATCTAACGACTATAGCCTAGTGTCACAAGAATCATATGTGATGCTGCTTTACAAGTTTGTGAAAGACGCCGCGGCGTTCCTCACGCATCTTATTGCCCCCAGCGAGAATGAGATTGAAGATATGCGAAAACTCTTTTTCGCAAAATTTGATATTCAGGACGAACAAGCAACTGCACATCCCAGCAGAACGGATCGGCTAAGATCAATTCAAGATATTGAATCAACCAGCCGTAATCCGAAAGAGGAGTGGCAGAAGGTGATTCGAAAAAGCGATGCTACGACGGGATCTGAGCATGATAGTTTACTTCGCCAAGTGCGCAACACGACTAGACTTGATGAACTCAGGAATTATCACAATAGATGGGACGATCTAAAAAAATATAAATGTGATCCTTGGGATGAAGTCAGGATCTTTACAGCCCAACTGGAGCAGTCTGCAAGCAAACCTAAGGCTGTAACTGAAACTCCAGATTTTGATATCGGCAAGGTTTCACAGACACATCATTTATGTGGTGGTGACAAAGAGGCTTTGACTGGGTATGCTTTCCTTAGGTTTTTAGAGGACACTGGTATTGTTTTTCGTATCCCAGGTTGCAATTTCAGTGCAAAATCGGGGGCTGGAGCATTAACTAGGATATCTGATTATTCGCCTTCGTGGGCTACTGCATCTCTACTCCGACTGGGAGACCCGAAGTTGGCTGATCTACTCTACGACAGACAAGCACTGAGCAAAATGTCGCAAGATCAAGTTGATCACTTGATCGACATCTACTTAGCCACCCTTGAAAAGGCTCAAATCGACATTGCTGAAGGCAGTGGTTTTTACCGAGATAATTTCGGAATTTTACTCGCCAAAATTGTCCCAGAGATACTATCGAGGCTAGCAACTAAGTGCTCGTCGGAGAAACGCTTCATCATATTGGATTTCCTCAAGGGTGTTTATGAATCTTCAGACCGAAGTAAATACGACAAGATCGGATCGTTAACAAAGCGATTAATCAACTCGTTCGATAAGTCTTCATATCCAAAACTCATTACCCTGCTACTGGAATTCCCGATTCTAGGGGGACTTTCTGTTATTGAAGATCGAGATTTCTTGAATCCATTGTTATTTGTCGAGGTGCCGGATGACATTATTGGTTCTCTAGCGACACCAGATGAAGAATTAATTGAGCGTTTGGTCAGCATTATGGAGAACTCTGATTCTGGTGGCCGACTATGGGCGACTCTCAGCTTATCTAAGCTATATGAATGGGGGCTTCTGAATAAGGCACAAGAATCTGAATTTGCGCGTGTAATCTGGTCTAAACTCGACGAACATAATTTGCCTGCTCAGACAGGTTTCTACAGATTTGCATTCCTGAAAATGCCACATCCTCTGAATTCGTCAGTCGAAGAAAGGGTCAGGGAGTATTTGCATAAAGCAGTTTTCCCAATCCAAAGTAAGCAAACAGAGAAAGGTGTTTCTATACTTGGTGGTCAGATTCCGTTATGCCACGAAATTTTGGGGGCCAATAAGATGCTTGATTGGAGAAAAGTTGAAATTGAAGAGTTTACCAACCAAATCATTGAGTGGTGGGATGGAGATAAAGATCAGCTTTTGAAAAAAAATGCATCCGAGTCAGTTTGGATGGACATATATGGTGAATTCAAAGGACGATTCTCAAAAATGGAGAACTTGCTTGCCCGAGTTATCGTGCCTGAAGCCCGAAAACATGAGCTTGAAGTTTCGATTGAAGCTGCTCGGAGAATACTAGACGAGTTAAACGACATAGGTATTTCTGCACTTAGGTTAAAAGTCGCCTTATCCATGAATGAATCAGATGAGATTAATCATGCTGTTTCTGAAATTAACAGGTTGTTGTCATCTAACACTAGAGATCATGTTATTGAAGCAATCCATGGGATTGACTTAATGGTGGAGATGCTAAACCAAGAGACGGCACCCCACATCATAAAGCCAGTCATCACTCAACTGGCTCTTAAAATTAAATGGCGGCATAATTGTGAGCTTGGACTTTCTATTAGCGTAATGAGCACTCTGGTTCGAAAATTCTCATCACTATTTAGCAACGATGTAGAAACAGACACGTTATCTGGGTTAATTTCACTAGCTGAAGAAACTGATTACAAATTTGCAGGTAAGGATTTTTCTGATCGAATATTTATACGAGAAGAAGCCGCCGGATTAGCAGCGGAACTAAACCGATTATATTTGGCTAGTCATAGTTCAATCCCTGATGCCATTGAGGTTTGGCAACGCATATGCCAATCAACGGATGAATTCGCCGAAATTCGTAATCGGTGGATATGAATTTTCATTATATGGTGCCGCTGGGAGTCAAAAACTTGTTCAGACAGCCGAAGGGGTCGAACGAGACAGTCGTAGGCACCAAACGCAAAATATAAAGATTTAGCTTATGTCAAACGAACTCATTTTCTATAAAACGTCGGATGGCGAGCAACGGATCGAAGTCGTCTTTCAGGATGAGAATTTCTGGATGTCGCAAGGTGCGCTGGCGGAGTTGTTTGGCGTAAAGATCCCTGCAATCAGCAAGCACCTGAAGAATATCTTCGAATCTGGAGAGTTGGAACAGGCGGCAACTGTTTCCAAAATGGAAACAGTTCGACAAGAAGGCAGCCGCGAGGTGCAGCGCATGGTCGATTTCTATAATTTAGATGCCATCATTGCGGTCGGCTATCACTACCCCATTCTTGAGGACAAAGGCAAAGTGAGTGCCCTGAAGGCGAAGCTCAAAGCTGAGACCGAATACGAGCAATTCCGCCAGCAACAGGACCAGGAATACATCTCCGACTTCGACCGTGAAATCAAACGCCTCGAAGGAGGCAAAGAATCTTAACCACAGATCACACAGATATACACAGATCTGAAACAACGCACTCACCCAGCAGCCAAGCCACTTCCATCTGTGTTCTCTGTGACGTAGGTCTGCCGGAGATGGCGTAGCAAATCTGTGGTTAAAAA
>NZ_JARXHW010000090.1:0-6787 GCF_031127805.1 Thalassobacterium maritimum
AGCTGCTAATGCTGAATACTGTCGCCGGGGATGCAAGTAGGAAGCTCATGAAGATTGCGTTGTACGTGAATCTTTAATTTAAAACACTACCTAGAGAATGGGACAAATATTAGGACTTTGCAGGATTTCTTAGGGCATGCCTGCGTGGAGACGACGATGATCTATCTGCACGTGATGGAGGACCAGCAGGATCAGATCTTGAGCCCGCTGGACGCGCTTTGAGCATCGAATGAACACAAGAGGGATGCCCAAAGGCCATTTCACCTGCGTTACGGAGGCGTCAGGTCGCCCCCTCGCCTATCCTAGAGTAGCTGGTCATACGGAATGACAGGATGATTTATCCCAAATCATGCAAACGCTGAGCCTAACAATGGGAAATAGTGCAGGAAAGAGAGGCCACTTCCAGTCACCTAGCAGCTCATCGCTTGAGCGGGAGCGTGATTTTGTGGCCAAAATACCCGTGACCGTAGGACACCGAGATGGTATCTCGGGGCTGACATTGCAACTGATGGTCATTGGACTGCGGACTTTCTCCCATGGCGATGGGCAGGCTTCCGAGGAAATCTCTGGAGCTTTCGCCCGCTTCATGGACGACCAGTTCTTCACGGTCCCCCGAAGAGCTGGTCACCACCACGACGCCCGATTCCTGCTGCGTATAGTCGAAGTTCAAGGGGGCACGCAGTGACACCGTCAAATGATCCCCCTGCACTTCCGCTGCGATTTGAGTGCGCGCTTTTGCGAGGTAAGCTAGGCCCAAGTTGAACGGTGTGTTGTGCTGAACCCATCCCTCGGTCCAGCCCACATTCCCCAACTCGGGATGGTAGGGAAAGTGGACGTTCTTGGCGCAGCCATCCAAGACAAAACGCACCAACTCCAACTGACCGTTGCCGCCCTTATAGCGGCTGAACCAGCCGAGTTCGACGCCCTCGATCTCGCTCGGCGCCTTGCTGTTATAATGCCGCCCGAGGGGATTGCGCCCGAACATCGCGTCGAAATGCGCCCACAGGACCTCATCCAGACGCGACGACTTGTCGGGATCGTCCACGAATGGCATCGCCGCCAAGATTGCCGCGGGCAGACCCACGACATTGCCCACCTCGTTCCACATATGCGGCTTGGGGCCGGAGGGAACCCATTGGTCGGGCTGGTCGCCGAGTTTTCGAAAGTCCCAGGCATTATCCGATCGTCGAATCACCACATCGACCCACGCTTCGATCTTCTGGTGCAAGCCCTGCGGGGCGCTGTCCGGATACGTCGCCAGCAGACGGGCCAGTCCCGTCATGGTCACCCACTCGCCTACCCGCTGCCCCTTGGTGGTCTGTGGATCGTTCCAATCGAGGTGTTTCACCATCCAATCGGCCTGAGTGACAGCCGCATCCAGATAGCGCTGCGCATCGGGACGCCCCTCCTTTAAAGCCACTGCATGCATCAACAGATTCGGTTCGATGGAAAACCCCGGAGGATAGGCCCCTTTGGTTGAACCGATTTTGGTTTTCAGGGCAAACAGGTCGTGTTCCGGACTCTCGTCGTGGCGATAATCCTGATCGTCCTTCGCGTCCGCCCAGTGAGCGAAGGCAAAGTCGGACACCACGCGGTAATTTTGCTCCGGTAGATATTCGCTCATGGTCGGCCAGGCCTCGAGAAAATAAGCCAGTTGCGCCTTCATAAACTCATGGGTCAGCCCCTGGGTGACGATCACGTCAGCTCCCCAGTGAATGAGCTTCACAATGTCGGGCGCATTTTCGGCCGGCGGCTCCAATCGCCCCCACAACGCAGAATTCTTGGGCGCCTCGTAGCGGATCTGTCGCGGCATACGGGTGTAGGCCGACGGATTGGACAGCCATTGTGGCACCAGGGTATTCAGCTGCCAGCCAAACGCATGATCATCGCGCCATCCGTAGGACCATGAACGACGTCCACGAGTGTTGCCGACGTAATGACGACTGTCTATCATGAAGTCCACGGCCCCCTGGTAGCTCACCCGCTCCAGCCACCACGGCCCCACCCGGAAGGGCACTGACTGCTGTTCCCCGACCACAACCTCATACTCGCGATCATCGCCGGGAATGAAGCCTGTGAAATCGCCGATCCAATTCGTGACGGTCCCGCGATAGAGTGCCTGTTCCTCTCCCACCGCTCGTATCACGAAGGCGGTGCCGTCCACCACATTCGGCGCAGTAAACCGCTTCGGCGACGCGTCATCGAAACCGCTTTGATTGAGCAACACCCCCGGCACCACCTCGACCTCGGATGCCCCCGGCAGTTGAGGAATCCCCTCAGCTGAGTAAGGCCACACCACAATCTCGGCAATGCGTGCGACCTCCTTTGGCGTGCGGGTTATCTGGACCCGAAGCCGGTCGGTCACGACATCAACTGCCGCGTCAAATGGCATCCGCAGCACAGTCGCTTCATTGCCAGCCACCATAGCGGAAGGAATGTCCACCCATGCGTCCTCATGTTGGAACTGAATCGAAAAATCGGTAATTGGATCCTTTCCCTGATAACCGGAGAAGAGGTAAATCCCGCCCAAACGCTGAACCGAAGGCAAGGTCAGTTCGATCCAGTGAGGGCCAGCTTCTGCCAAGCTCAACCACCGCGAGTCATCCGAGCGACCACCATCGATCACCTTGGCAGCGGGAGCTGTAGAACGCTCGGAGCTGGCCACAGCCGACAGCGGTTGGATGGGTTTAAGGTCAGCCGCAGCCAAGGAAGTGGCGAGAAGAGTCAAGAGCAGGAAGGGACGTTTCATGTCAGTGAGCAAAAAAATCAGGGGTTGAAGGGTAAAATTTTCTGAATCGAAGCTTTGAAAATTATTTCAAGCTAGTTCTCTGCTTTCGCGATCTGCAATACCCGATTCTAAACGAAGGCCATAAGCTAGTCCTCCAAACCTGCCCAAGAGATCACTTCGCCCCATCTAACTGATATAGTTCTGCGACTCTTGTTGAGTCACGACTATAGCAGAGAAAAATGACAACTCCTCCAGCGCAGAGTTTCCTGTGCGCCTACTAAATGAAAACCAAAACCTAACGGCTACGAAAGAGGAAAAGGCCAAGCATAAAGACGCCTGCCAGGAAGGCAGAAGTGCCTCGCAATTCTGTGCCTGCCCCTAAATTGGAAATCGAACCGATGCCAAAGCCGCCATTCATGTCATTAGTGGCCACACCACTCGCTGCAGGGTCGCCACTCCCCCAAATTAGATCCCAATAAGCCCAGTCAGTCGTGCCAATCGCAGTCAAATTAAACTCAGCCTCTGAGGAGAGATCCGTACGCCCCTCAAAGTTGATACTTGCAGCACCTATTTGGGTGCTTTCATGTCCAGATACTTCTATTCATAAAAACACTCCCCGAATAAAAAAAATGTGCCGTTCTAAGTTCAGCCAATTCGCTCGTGTATTATTATGTTCTTTGTTGATCGCCCCTTTAGGAGGAAACTCCTAAAGGGGCGATCAACAAGGTGCTCTTTTTGGGCAATAGCTTTACCATTGGTGGCTCAATAAGTGTGCCCGAAATCTTTGATGCCCTAACTATCGCTGCCGGGCATGAGGATCGATTGACTGTAATGCGAGCGGTCGGAGGAAGGGATGTTGCATATCATCATGCGAATAGCCTTTGTTATATCAAGTAAGAAGCGTGGACGCACGTTGTCATGCAAAATTATTCTACGCGCCCCACGCACATTGGTAATGTGGCCGCCCACATGGCAAATGGGCCTTATTAATGGGGCCTTATTGTATGCCGATGTGATAGCCTACAACCCAAATACGCAGGTGCACCTATACATGACTTGAGCACGGGCAGTCTCCAATGGAAAAATGACTTAACTAAGCCTTGAAAAAGATATATTATTGAACCCGTCGCCCCTACTATTGAATCTCCCCTCATCGAGAATCAGCGGCTTTACCGATTCAGTAATTAACTGACTAAAAGGATGCCATACTTTTACATTTAGTCACCATGCCAGACGCACAGAAGATCCAACTCACCCAATTCCCCTTCCCGAGCAAAAGCTCCGGGACTCCCTGGGGGCCCCGCACGGAATGGCCTGCCCACTGGATCCAAGCAGCGAACCCGCGCAGCAAATCCACCGTCACCGCCTATCGTCTCGACTTCACTCTGGAGAAAACAAGCGAAGTCGAGTTTCACGTCACCGCCGATCAACGCTATTGGCTCTACCTCGACGACATGCGCATTGGCCGAGGCAGCGAGCGTGGCACCACGCGTGAGTGGTATTACGAAAGTTACCGCGTCCGCATCCCCGCAGGCGCGCATCAATTGCGGGCCATTGTCTGGCACTTATGCGCCAGCCCTCCGTGGGCACAAGTCAGTGTGGAACCGGGCTTTCTACTCGCCGCATCGACGCCATTTACCGAGCAATTCTCCACCGGCATCGCCAACTGGCAGGCACAGGAGCTCCACAACGTGCAATTCCTAGCCCCAGTCAAGCAGGTGGGGCGTGACATCGGCTGCGGCGAACGCATTCATTACACAGGCATGCGATGGCTAGATGTGTTTTCCAAAGTTCATACCGAAGCATGGAAATCCCCTCACCTGCGCACTGCCGGTAACAATGGCTTCTTATTAGCCACCAGCCCCAACGACCGCATCCTTCATCCCGGGCGCCTACCATCCATGCGTGCCGAAACCATCCAAACAGATTGCACTGTCTGCATAGTCGATACACAGATACAGTGTATCAATTTAGCGCAAAATATTAAAAGCGAGGCGGCGCAATGGCATGCGCTATTGAATCATAGCTGCGATGCGACTGGCACCTGCGCTACCCACAACGCAATGGGTAAGGCACTGCGTCCCACCTCTAAGGAACAAGTCGAATGCGGGCCGCATGAGACATTGGGCAACGAAGCTCAAATCGCCGTAACCCCGATTACAATCGCTCCATACAGCACGCGCCGTATCCTAATTGACCTCAATAATTACTACTGTGCCTATAGTCAAATCGCCACTCAAGGCGGCGCAGGGAGCAGCATCACAATCGGCTGGGCCGAACGCCTATCAACCGATCCGCAACAAGCACTCGCTCCCGAAGATAGGCTTCAGCTAGAAGGCCACCACTTCGTCGGCGTAACGGACAGATTCACGCTCAACGCATCCGACACGAGCCTACTGGAACCACTCTGGTGGCAAGCGGGGCGCTTTGTGCAGATCACCATTTCAACAGCCGAGGAAGCTCTGACTATCAAACAAGTTCAGTTTGAGCATACGGGCTACCCTCTCAAAAACGAATCAAACTTCCACTCCGATGCCGCTTGGTTGAACGCTCAAATCCCCGTCGCGTATCGCACCCTGCAGGCCTGCGCGCAGGAGACTTACACCGACTGCCCCTACTGGGAGCAATTGCAATACATCGGCGACACTCGCATTCAAGCACTCATCACCTACCTGACTGACCGCGATGTGCGCCTCATCGAAAAAGGCATACACAGCTTCGCGCTCACAATGACAGGTGCCAGCCCCTTCCCGGCCTGCAGTGCGCCCAGCTCCGAGATCAAAATCATCGCCCCCTTTGCGCTTTGGTGGATCGGTATGCTGCGCGACTACGGACGCTGGCATGGGGACAGCGCATTCATTCGCAAGCACTTGCCTACCGCTTGGTGGATTGTGGATCACTTTCTTTTGGATCGCAATGAATCTGGCCTCATCTGCTCTCCGCAAGGCTGGAACTATGTCGACTCCACCATTTTTCCAGGAGGCGAGCCCAAAGGCGCCGAGCCTGGTGGCGTCAGTGGCATACTCAACTGGCAACTCGTACTCGCACTCAACGAACTCGCTGAGCTGAGTCAGTGGCTCGAGGAACCCGAGCGTGCAGAGTATGCCAAACGTTTGAGCCGTGAACTCGCTACCGCATGCGAAGCCACATTTTGGAATGCAGAATACGGCGCCATCGCCGACGATAGCAGCCAGAGCACCTACTCCGAGCACTCACAGGCGCTCGCTCTACTCTCGGGGCATCTCTCAGAAACGGCGCATGCCACAGTGTCTCGAACACTCGTCGTATCCAAAAATCTCTTACGCGCAGGCCCCTACTTCACGCATTACATTTGCGAAGCATATCGCCAAGAAGCTCACGCCGAAGCACTACAAGCGCGGCTACAAGAGTGGTCAAAGTTTATAGATGCAGGCTTTTATACCTTCCCCGAGGAAGCCATCGTCGGCCGATCGGATTGCCACGCTTGGAGCTCCCACCCACTGTATCACGCCTACAGCTCAATCGCTGGCATACGCCCACGCGGCTTCGGTTTCGACGAAGTCGAAATTCGGCCGCAGCTAGGCTCGTTACGCTCACTGAAGCTAAGCGTCCCCTGGCGCGATACTTTCATATCTTTACAAATTCAGACGACGAACGAAAGCAGCTACAGCATCGAAATCCAACTGCCCGATACGCTCCGCGGCGTACTGCTTTGGCACGGCGAGGAAAAGGCAATCACAGCTGGAACGACTCATTTGCGCCTAACAACTTCAACGTGAATACGCTGTAAGGACAGAGACGAGGGGGGGCAAACGTAGAATTTAAATATTTTCTCATTTCGAATGCTCACGGATCAGGTTTGTCCCCCTTCAAGGGTGTCCCATGCTCAGCCGCTTGGCAATCCAGGGGTTGCCGGCCGTCGTCTGGGTGCGCAGCTCACGTACGTGTTGGCCTTACCGGATTCAGGTGGACGTAGTCCACCACTCGAGCAGAGGCCGCTCCGATCCGAGCAGGATCGCCTTGTAGCGCCTCTGGAATACGTGGCCGCGTTCCTTACGCAGCCGGTTGAAACGCGTGGAG
>NZ_JARXHW010000091.1:0-6596 GCF_031127805.1 Thalassobacterium maritimum
TAGACCCCGTTGACGTATGAGCGGCTAATCAACACCGCGAGCTGGCGAGCACACGGAACCGAGCCTAAAGGACTCGGCTACGCGGAGTATGACGCGATTAAAGCTACTGCGCTTCGATGCTGTAGAATTTGGTGGCGCCTGGATTTGTAGGCGTCCAGATCAATTGGCCGTCGACTTCTTGAAAGCTCCCCTGCCCTGGCAACCATTCAATCAAATCAGTGCTCTCAAAGACGTCCAACTGTAATTGAAAGGATCCATCGACTTGCTCTAATGTTGGCTTGCCCAAGGCGAGTCCTCGTAATTGAGCTTCCTCATACAAATTGTAGTCCTGTGGGTTGTCTTGAACTTCAGCGAGTCCGCTACGATAGCGATCATCGTAAAACACATTAGTGCCCCGAGCAATCAATGCTTCCAGCAGTCGCACGGTATCCGAATTCTCGCGTAGATCGAGCGGGTTGCCATCGAGCATGAGATAGTTCAGAGCGCGCATCTGTAACAGCGGCGAAACATCAGCCACTTGATTATTCTTTAAGTAAAGACGCTCCAAATTAGTTAATCCAGCGAAGCTCGATAGATCGGTGACCGCATTCTCCAACTCTGGGAATACCTCGGGGGCATTGGATAAATCGATCAACCCAAGCCGCTCTAAATCAGCGAGCACAGATGGATCGGAAATAATATTGCCAGCAAGAACTGCCACTTCGAGCTCTGAGGCCAATGCAAGCGAGTCAATATCTTCAATCGCATAGCCCTTCGCCACCAAAAGCCTTAATGCCTCCCAATCGGCTTGAGTGATTGCTTGATCGGGACTCAGATTCAGCTGATTTCGGATCGCCCTCTCCAAGCCTGCGTCGCTGATGTGATTCCAGATATCACGCTGATCGCTCACGTCAAAATCGGTGTGTTCAGGCATCTGCTGCAACACAGCATCCACCGAACTGCCTTCGCGAGTGTCGAGATAATTGCCGCTGAGATTCACATTTTGCAAAGTCTGAATTTCAAGCAGGACATCAATATTGCTCACGCCTTGGCCTTGAAGATTTAACTCCTCTAAAGAGCTCAAGCCAAGCAGCGGTGATAGATCCTCGATCAAACGAAGCTCTGTCTCGTCCTCACGTGCTAAGGTAAGTGAAGTCAGATTCGATAAATTCGAAAGCGGGCTCAAATCCTGCGCGTAGCAATTGGAAAGATTGAGTGTTTCTAGATTATAAAGAATTTCCAAGCCAGTGAGATCCGTGACAGGCTCCGTGAGATGCAAGTTCTTAATTCGCGCTAACTGACCACCTGACATTCCTTGACCATCGCCTGCTCTAAAGTAGTCAGCTAGCACAGGGTCCGGGAATAAACGATCCCAATCAGTGCGGTCTGTTCGAGCCTCAATGTTCACTCCGCGAGCTTCCAGTTGCTGAGCAAAGATCCAAGCCGGACTCGCGGCACCGTAGGCACCGTAGGCACCATCATCCATAAGCAGAAAATTATCCTCTAAATTGACACTGCTCAGAGTGGGGCAATCTAAGAGCGGTTCAATATTTGAGATGTGATTCCCACGTGCATTGAAAGTGCTCAAGCTCGAGAGCGTCGTCAGCACGGAGAGGTCGGAAACCGCATTGTAAGTACCTTCCTCCCAATAACCTTCATAATAATAATAGTCGTCGCCATTAAGGTCGAGTGTATGTAGCAATGGCAAGCCTGCTAAAGGGCTTAAGTCAGTGATGCGGTTGCCCCCCACGTTTAATTGCTCTAGATTCTGAAAAATCCCGATTCCATCGAGACTGCTAATGCCGTGATCCTCTAGTTGCATCACACTGATATCTAAACTGAGAAGATCTTCTGCCTCCAATGCGGCGTAAAGTGAAGGCGACAATATTCGCGAAAACTGCACATCCCCACCAGTCACAACCGCAATTCCAAATGCCTCCAGTCTCGCAACAATCGAATCACCGGACTGCAGAAGCGTATCCTCAACATTAACCGAAGCAAGTGAAGGCAGAGAGCCTAGCAGCGAGAAATCGGTGGCTCCACAGCCTTGCAGGTTGAGAGATTCTAAAGACCACAAGTTAGCCAAGGGGCTGAGATCCTTAAATGGATTCCCCTCTGGGTATGCATCCACATCCACACCGAGGTCTAAATGGGTCAGCTTTGTTAGCTCACTCAATGGACTCAGATCAGCAATCAGATTATCATCAAGCGATAAGGACTCCAAGTTGGTGCACAATTCCAAGCCTCGTAGGCTTTGAATACCACGCCCTGAAGCATCTAAGTCAGTCAGATTTTGCTGCAATTGACTCCACCCCACACCATCCCCCACTTGCTCACGAATCGCGGCGGCCAATGCGGGCTCGAAGAGAAAGCTGTAGTCACCCAGAGGCGATTCTCCCAGTGTCACATCGACCTCACGAGCCCTTAGGACTTTATAAATCCAGTAAGCGGGGTTTTCGGAATCATCGGAGACATAGGTGCTCGAAAGGTTCACGTCTTGCAAGAGAGGCAAGGCCAGCAGCGCCTCAATATCCAGCAGGTAGTTATGACTGAGGTCTAAATCTTGTAAGCTGCGAATGGAGGCCAACGGCTCAGCATCAAATCGGCTGCCTCGAAACAGACTGCAATAAGCCAGATTCAAGTCCTGCAGTTGCAGCAAACCAGCCAATGGCGACAAATCTTCCAAGGGGTTGGAGCTTAGATTCAAATCATCGAAACGATAGGCCAAGTCGATATTTCGCAGTGAGACGATACCTTGCTCTGCCGCGGACAAACTTGTCAGTCCCTCGATCGCATTTAAAGAAAGAGCCCCCTCCCCCCAGCCGACTTCAGCCGCCAGCGCACTGCCCAAAGCAGGATCAAAAACGCGCCACCAATCTTCGCGTTCACTAGAAGTCGGTGCTAGAGAAAATTGCTGCGCGATTTCTTGAGCGCGCATAGCGCGAGGACTTTCAGAAGCCCCCCGCATGATCAGGTCTGCGGCAAAAGTGCCATCGATAAGTAGCGAAGATAAGGAAGGCAAATCGAGTAAAGGGTCCAAATCTAAGACGTCCGTATTCTCGATGTTCAAGTTATTCAGTAATAAACTACTCGCGAGCGGCGAGAGGTCCGAGACACGATTGATCGGCCATTGAGCAAGATCGCTGTTGCTCAAATCAAGCTTAGTCAATGTAGGCACTTCTGAAAGAGGAGAGAGATCGCTGATGGCCTGATCGGGCAAATTCACTTCTTCAAGTTCCAGCAGGTATTGGATCCCCGTCAGCCCAGCGATCGGCCTGAGGTCATCACGTGTCGCGCTGAGCGTCCGAACATAGCCTAGATCATTCAAGTTCAAAGCATAGTCGTCGCCCCCTCCCAAAGCCTCGACTAAAACGTCCGCCAGCTCTGGTGCGAAAAGGCACCACCAGTCCTCTCGATTGATGGCCAAATAGTTTAAACCACCTCCTGCGGCTTCCCAAGCGGATAGTTGACGGTACAACTTTCTGGTAACCGAATTATAATGTAAGGAACTCCCCAGCCCCGCTTGATACAATTCTGCAGCAAATGTGCCCCCAATGTTTAATTGGCCTAGTGACTGAAGTGAGAGCACTGGCGAAAGATCCGCGACTGGATTGTCGTCCAAATAAAGCGTGCTGAGCTTCGTCGCATCAGCCAATGGTTTGAGATCTGTAATCGCATTGTCATTCAAATTCAGAATCACCACCTGATACGCGAGCTCCATGCCACTGAGATCACGGATACCTGCTTGTGAAAATGAGAGATCAGTCGCCTGCTCCAGATCACTTAATTCAACTTCTCCTCTAAAATCATCGCGCCAAGCTAGAGCGAGCGCAGGTTCGAAGATGCGCCACCAGTCGTTACGGCTTTCACCATCAAAGATAACTTGCACACCGGATGCTTCAAGTAAGGCCACCTCTTCACGAATCGCGATCGCGACAGGGTTCTCCTCATCACCATAAGAGTACAACTCGTCGGCGAAGGTGCTGTTCAGCTCCAAGTATTGCAAGAAGGGCACATTGCAAACTGGACTGATGTCGAGAACGTTTGTCCCCATCAAGTAAATCTCCTCCAGGGCAGGGTGCCCTGCAAGCGGCGACAAATCACTCAATCGGGGTTCTGTGTCGTGCATCTCATAGTGAATGACGGATACGCGATACAAATTAGGTAGATATTTAAGTGGAGCTATGTCTGTGACGCCTTGCTCAATGAGTTTCACCTCCTCAAGCTGCCATGCGTATTGGAGGCCGGAGAGATCGGTGATAAAAAACTCCTCGTCGTAACGAGCATCCACATTGAATTCTTTCAGCTGCTGAAGCTGCGAAAAGGTGAGCTCGCCGCCGTCGACATTTAAATAGTCACGAATGGCTGCCGCAGTGTCTTCGGCAAAGTGTAAATGCCAGTCGTCACGCGCGGTCCAGCCATCGTTGATCACGTTCACACCTCGACGCTCTAATTCGGCCACCACGGCACGCAACTCGATGGCAGCAGGCATCTCCTCGCTTGCATTTGCTAAAAGCTCCGCGGCGCCCGTATCGGTGATGTCCACTTCATGTAACGAGCGCAGACTCAAGAGCGGAGAAAGATCGACGACGGGATTATTCGTAAGATCGACTTCCCAAAGCTGAGGCAGGTCTGCCAACTCGGAAAGATCGACCACGTTTTGATTCGGAATCCGCAAGACCTCTAATTGATCAAGCAAGGAAAGTCCGCGTAAATCGCTAAGTTCGAGTCCGTCAGCTTCAGGATAGTTAGCATCAAGCGTAGACACACTGCCGAAGCTTTCGAGAGCTGAACCGATCCAAGCGGCAATTTGAGGATCAAATTGATGATGCCAGCCAAAGTTCGCATGCAATGAGGCGCCAACATTTGTCCCGAAACGCTGCTCAAGTCGAGCGACTGCTCGTAGTAAGTCGAAGCCTTTAGCGCTGTCGAGTTCAGCGGCACTCGGCAATCCCTCCAGTTCAAGTTGCCGCAAAGAAAGCTGCTCGAGCGCGGAAAGATCGAGTATCGGTGAGTCGACAACTCGCAGATACTCGAGATCGTCGAGTCCCATCAAAGGGCTGAGGTCTGCGATATAGCTTTGCTCAATGGAGAGGCTCTGCAGGTTACTGGCACGCTCGATTCCCTGCAATGACAGCACAGGCGTATTTAATAAACTTAAATCGTTGAGGCGGTTCCAATCATCGTCATCCAAAAAGACTGGGGAAGCTGCCCCAAGTGCCTCGGCGACTGCCCACTCCAATGGCGTGCCGCCGTGCGTAATACCAAAGAGCGCAGAATCCGTAGAGGTGACATCTACATATTGCCAACTAGTCGAAGCGTGAATTTCGTGGTCAATAAAACTGGCTGAAGTTTTCAAGCGACGATCGTACAAAGTCGAAAAATCGCCCGTCGAGTTAGGCGTTTTGACAGCTTTAGAAACAAAAGGATAGATAGAGCCTGATTTGTCGGCCCCAAAAGGAATAGACGAAGCTGACGGCGCTCGAATCGCGAGGCCTGAGTGATCCACCGCACTCAGCTCAAAATCGAGAATGGGCATGGATGCAAACGATGAACTGTCCATCGCTACGATCGCTGCTGTCGTGCCCCAGAGCTTAAAATCCCCCAAGGTGCTCACCACTGCAAAGATCCCCTTACCGGCAGCAACACGGACGGCATATCCGTCAAATTCAATGTCGCCTCTGAGCTCAGGCACCTTTGCTTTTAGCGGATCATCCCAGCCATTGACCGCAGTCACGAGATTCCCGCCCACAGTCAGCGCAATTAAACTATCATGCGAAGTCTCAATCTGCTGCACAGCGTGGAGGCCGTCCACCGCATCGACAGCCCAGAGCTCTGCGCAATAGTGAATATCGCCTTCCGCGTCGATACCAAAGACCCCGAAAGGTGCAACCTCGATGTCCACAATGCCCCGCCATTCACGAGGATGGGTGCCGGCCCATTGCTCGGAACCGTATAAAAGCTGCTGTATGGAATCCGCCTGTGCCGACCAATCCAGCACACGCCCGTCCCCTTTTAACACCAGCACAAACTCGGATCCAGGATAACCGCCCGCATCGATCGCCACGGCTTGATCCGTTTCGGGGAAGCGTTGAAAATCGCCCCAGGTGCTAGTGGTGCCAATCATCAATGGCGTGCCGTGATCTGGTGTCAGCTCTGGGTTCGTGACCGACCAGGTCCCCGCATAACGTAACTCAATCGCATCAATAAAGCCATCTTCATCCTGGTCTGGAAAAACGTCCGCGATCGACTGAGAAACGATCAATAAAGAAAGAACCCCAACGACTGGGATCCGATGCAAAAGGGGAAAGCTAGGCAACATACCCTAGCTTTTACCCTAGAAGTAGAGGCCTTGAAAAGAAAAAACGTTATTACAACATGATATTCCAGTTAGCAAATGCGAATACCGCTTACAACTTCCATCACATGGACTTCTCCCAACTGCTGCTTTTAAACGAGTAATATACGATACGTGCTTAGAACTCATCTAAACGCGGTCGGGTGCTAAAGCGCTCGCAATGTATTCGCAAGCAAGTGGCGGGGTGCTTTAGCCCCCGTTGCGGCTCGCAGGCGGCCCAACCTCAGCATAACGAAACCGAGGCTAAAGCGCTCGGCTA